>CAJGDH010000037.1 GCA_904502145.1 uncultured Eubacterium sp. | reverse complement strand
TACAGAATACTGTGTGTTCCAGATTTCAGTGGCGTCATGCTCAACCCAGCCCGGCTTCGGATAATACTGTGTAAACTCTTCCTGAGCTACGCTGCAGATCTCGCCTTTTTCATTGAAAAGGATACAACGGTTACTGGTTGTTCCAGCGTCTAACGCCATCATGTACTTTGCCATTTGAAAAACCTCCCTAAAAATATATTTACATTATCTCGGCTGCTTAACACCCACAGCCATACATCATTATATTACCATATACTTAGAAAATTGTATTTATACAATTCTGCCTTTTTGTATATAAACATCATTTATTTGCACTATTAAACCAAAAAAAATATCCAAAAATATGGCAGAATGACGAAGGTGTCACTCTGCCTTTCTTTCTTCTTCCATCTATTTTATACAAAAAATGAAATATCCTCAATTCCATCCTCTCTGCCTCTGTGCCTCGTACACCAGCACCGTGGCGGCGATGGCCGCATTCAGGGATTCCACCCTGCCCCGCATGGGTATCCGGATCATCCGGTCAGCCCTTCCGGCCAGCTCCTCCGTCAGGCCCCGGCCTTCATTTCCGATGAGAAAGGCAGTCCCCTCCCGGTAATCTTCACTGTAGAATGAATTCCCCGACAGGTGGGCAGCATAGATCCTGATCCCCGTTTCCTGCATCCGGCGGACCGCTTCCGTCAGATCGTCGACGATGACAAAGGGAACCCTGAAGATGGTCCCCATGGTGGAACGGATCACTTTGGGATGATAGGGATCCACCGTCTCCCGGTTCATGATGATTCCCGTGACCCCTGCTCCTTCCGCGGTCCTTAGGATGGTCCCCAGGTTCCCGGGATCCTGCAGGTCCTCCAGGACAAGAAAAAGAGGTTTCTCCTCCAGCGTAAGCAGCCGGTCAAGGGTCATACTGCTCCTCCTGACTGCCGCCGTCACCCCCTGGGGTGTCTTGGTATCGGAGATGTGCCGGCAGACCTGGTCGGAGATCAGCTCATAGCGGCAGCCCTCCAGTTCTTTTTCGTATTTCCGGGCAAAGGCTTCGGTGACATAAACCTCCATCAGCCTTTCTTTCGGGGTCTCGAAAAAGACCCTGGGGCCCTCCACCAGAAAGCAGTCCTGCTCATCTCTGGCCCTGGAGCTTTTTTTCAGCCTGATGATATTTTTTATCCTGGGGTTGGTGGTACTTGAAATCATCGGTAACTCCCATACATTCTTCTGAGGATCAGATCCATGTGACCGACCATCACTGATTCGGATTCCTTGAAATTGTTTTCCGCCCACTCCAGAATATACTGGGTGATCCCCAGGGTAATGAACCTTCGGATAAATTCCTCCTCCGGCCTATCTGCCGTATCCCGGCTCCCGGAGCCTGCCGGATATCCTCCGGACATACATTTACGGATGATGGGATAGATGGACTCCTTTAAGCAGGAGCCGCCCACATTGTTGATCAGATTCCTGATGATGTGGCGGTTGGCCCTCATCCAGCGCAGGAATTCCCCCATGCATCTGTCCCAGTCCGTCCCTTCCTCCACACGGCTTTTTTTCAGAAAATCATATTCGAAGGCATCTCCCAGAAGATCATAGACATTATCAAAATGATAGTAGAAGGTCTGGCGGTTTACTCCCGCGAGGGAAGAGATCATCTGAATGGTAATCCTGGGAAAAGGATGTCTCTTCAGTAACTCTATCAATGATTCACAGAGAGCCGTCTCTGTTTTCTGTTTCATCCTTCTTCCCCCTCTGTCAGTCTCTGCTCTGCAGAGTGACTCTGATGGTTGATGTCGACAATTCAGAGATTTCTTCCACGTCTTTCACGTGGATGTTCAGGTCATGTGTACCTTCCTCCAGGCCGGAAAGATCGATCCACGGGGTGAAATCGGCGATCTTCGCGTTATTGACCACGGACTCCGCTCCTTCAATGGACACAAAATATTTATTGTTGCCATCGTAGGAGAGATCATAACCGGAATTGTTCTTGACCTTGAGATCCCCCCGGCCGAAAGTCAGTTTCCTGGTGATCTCCTTCTCGATCTTGGCATTGACCTTGATGGAAGTGATATTGTCCGCCAGGATCACTCCGTCCGGGAAACTGGAAGAATCGATGTCGATGTTCTTCTCATAGTGTTCATCCAGTCCCTCCAGGGATACCTCGCCCAGGTCGAGGGATTCCAGCTCGTCGTAATAATCCTGGGAGACGGCGACTCTCACCGTCTTGGGAACGTAATCGAAGGAGGAGACGGCATAACCCGAAGCCGGATTTCCGGTGTATGTCAGGTTGACCTTCACATCCTTGGTCTTCCACAGGACGATGGAAACATTGACGGATGTGGCATCCATCTCGATCTGGGAACTCTCGATGACCTCTCCGGTATCACTGTAGAGGACCGGTTTCGCGGAAACGGTGATGTCTTCTTTTATCTCATCCATCTCCACCGTGGCCCGGATCTCCTTGGCATGCTGAAGCAGATTTTTCGGTCCGGTCACACCGATCAGGTTGGGAGTCGTGGTGCTTTCCCCCACATAATAACCATCGGCAACAGAACCGTTCACGATGGCATTGACCGGGAGATTCACACTGGCGATCTCATCCTTCTCGATCTTCATGGTATTGGTGCTGCCCAGATTGATCTCCAGCTGGTCCTGATACTTGTCGGACGTGACATCAATAGGGATGGCATCCGTCAGGGAAAGCTTGGAGAAATCCGCCACCACCCGGAAGTCATTGGACGTCAGGTTGTTGACGATGCTCTTTTTGCCCTTCACCGTGAAAGACACCTTGTCCCCTTCCAGGATCTTGTAGGCATACCCGTTATCCGTAAGGGCCTTTTCATTTTCTATCTGCACGGGAACATCGGCAAACCGTTTGGTGATCACCGGGTCGTTGGTGTTGGCCACCAGCAGCCAGATCAGAATGGCGATCGCAACAGAAAGCACTTTCATCCCCAGATTTCTATTCTTCTTTTTTTCCTCTTTCATTGCGCAGCAGGCCTTTCCATTTATAAAAAATACTGTCTTCTCCGGCAGAGGTGTTCCGTTCCATCCAGAGTTTTTCAAGCCTCTTCATCAGGCCCTCCTTGTCGCGGACCTCCTTCAGGTTTCCGTCGGCAGCGACACTCACCTTGCCGGTCTCCTCGGAGACGACGATGGTGATGCTGTCCGTATGCTCGCTGATCCCCACGGCAGCGCGGTGCCGGGTCCCCAGTTCCTTCCCGAGATTCATGTTCTCGCTCAGGGGAAGGTAGCAGGTCGCTGAAACGATACGGTTTCCCCTCACGATCACCGCTCCGTCATGAAGGGGGGTATTGTGCTCAAAGATATTGATCAGAAGCTGACTGCTGACTGCTCCGTCGATATGGATCCCCGTTCTCTCATACTCCGCCAGGGGTACGGCCCGCTCGATGACGATCAGGGCCCCTGTCTTGACCTTTGCCATATCGAAAGTGGCTTTGGTGATCTCTTTCGCCGTCTTTTCCGTAAACAAAAGGTCGTCCACCTCGTCTATGGAGGAGGAGAAAAAGTTGAAATTGGAGAAAATATGAGCCCGTCCCAGTCTTTCAAGTGCCCTTCTCAGCTCCGGCTGGAAAATGATCAGGGCGGCCGTGATACCGACACTGACGGAGTTCACCAGAAGCCAGAGGATGGTGTTCAGCTGGAAAATGGCCGCAAAAAGGGCGAAGAGCAGGAGGACCAGGATCCCCTTGAACAAAGTCCAGGCTTTGGTAAACTGTACCCACCGTATACCCTGGTAGACGATCATACTGATGATGATGATCTCCAGGACATCGGTAAAACCGATGGAGGGCAGGGAAAGCCAGTATAAATATTTTTCAAATAATTTCTGGACCGTCAGCAGATTCATTTAATCTCTCTCCGTTTCCTCATTCATCCCGGAATCCTCCCCCTCGGCAGGGTTCCCGTCGTCTGCTTCATTCTCCGTCTCATCCGGAGCCTTTTCCGGTGTCTCCGGTGCCCCGGAGGCCTCCGCTGCCTGTTCTGTCTCAGGCATTTGCTCTGTTTCCGGTGCACCCTCTGTATCAGGTGCTTCTTCTGTTTCCGGTGCTTCTTCTGTTTCCGGTGCTTCTTCTGTTTCAGATGTTTTCTCTTTTTCCGTTTCCTGAACCGGCTCAGGTGCTTCGGATGCTTCCGCGGGCTCCGCCTTCTCTTCGGCGGCAGCTTCTTCCGCAGGCCCGTCCATCTCAGGTTCCGTCTCCTCCTGTTCCGTCTCCTCCTGTTCGGACTCCTCATGGAGGGATTCGTTCAGGATGATCACGTTGGGTTCAGGCTGGGCGACCCTGATCTTGGGCACCGCCTTGACATAATATATATATTCCTCATCTTCAAATACGGTTTTCTCCACCCGGCTGACATCCCCGATCCCCCGGAAGAATTCCACGATAAGACAGAGGACCATTCCCAGGACCGCGGAGAAGATCACATACCATACCTGGATATCCAGGTTGCAGTAGACACAGCCCGCAAGGACCAGAAGGGCCATCACGGTATTGCCAAGCGTGCCGGCCACAAGCCAGGCCTTGTCGTAAAAAGCTCTGCGGAGCAGGCAGGTGATGATCATGGAGACACCTACGCTCAATGCCATAACCAGGAAGGTTTTATCCAGGAGCATGGAGCTTAAGACATGCTGCAGCCCGATGCCCACAGAAGCGGTTTCACCGCCCAGGACAGCCCCCGCATTCACGATGCTCAGGCTGAAATAATAGATCACCACACCGGCCATGGCGGGGAACAGGGCCTCCATACCGAAAGCCACCGCCAGGGCAACCGGCACCGCGATGCCCAGTTTCAGGAAAAAGAGGACAGGAACGATGGCGGCGATAAAGCTGTAATGGCTGTCGATGCGAAAATATCCCACCGCGCAGATCAGGATGATCAGAACAAAGGCGGCAAAGATATCAAAGCTTACCTTCCACAGTTCAAACAGGATCAGGGCCGATACGATATAGTACAGAAAAGAGATGGGCAGAAATGCCTGGATCACTGCAGGGATGATCAGGAGCAGTTCCAGATTCCTGACCGTCTGGTAAGGAAACATCCTCGCTGTCACCACCAGGACCACATAGGCGAGCAAGGCCTTGAACAAAGGCCTGAGAACCTTCTCTCCCTTCTCATAAAGCTTAAAGGTTTTCTCTTTGAGATTGATCAGACTGACCAAAAATGTACCCTGGTTCATAATTCTTCTTCCTCTTCCACTAAACTGCTGTATTCCGGAGTCCCGGACCCGTCATTCATATATGACTCCAGCCTGGCAAGATCCTTGTCGTAAGCCACGATCCTGTCGTGGGCCTTCCTGTATTTTTCTCTGTAGTAAAAAAAGGTCATAAACATGCCGAACACCAGGATGACCAGGTAAATGATCAGCAGATGGATCGCCGTATCCCGGAAAACCGCAAACCCTTCTGTGACGATCTCGGAAAAATAACGCATGGAATACAATCCCGCGCACAGAACGAAAGCGATCGTGATGCAGAGGACACTCTCGATCACCTTGAGGGTGACGTAGGTGCTCTGTCTGCACCGGTTCATTTTGATATCCTTTTTCCCCTGACTGTTCTCATAGAGGGAAACCCTGGTCATCAGTCTGACCTTTTTGATGTCGATCATGTGGCTGCTCCTTAAACAAATCGCAGATTATTTATACATATCCGAATAATAGTATAACATGTTTCCCGGGGGAAAAACAACACCAACAGGACGGGTTTTGCCCTCATAAGAAGGAAGAAGGGCAATAAATGGTCGTAAAAAACAAAAAAAGGCCGGTTCCCGGAAAAAAATGATCTTTTGTCACTTTCTTCCGGGAGCCGGCCGGCAGTCTGTCCTACAGCTCGGGTCTGGTGATATTGCGGATCTCGTACTGGTTGATCCCTTCCGGTCCTTCCACCTCAACGACCTCACCCACTCTGGAGCCGATAAGAGCTGCGCCCAAAGGTGATTCGTTGGAGATGAGTCCCTTGATGATATTGGACTCGGTGGAACCTACGATGGTATAGGAGATGATCTCATCGTAAGACCTGTCGTAGAATTCGACGGTGCTTCCGATATTGACAACCGTGTGATCCATATTGTCTTCGCTGATGACCTCGGAGTTCTTGATGATCTTCTCCAGCTCCTCGATCCTCGTTTCGATCGCCCTTTGTTCATCCTTGGCAGCATCGTACTCCGCGTTCTCGGAGAGATCCCCCTGCTCCCTGGCTTCCTTGATCTTCTGTGCGATCTCTTTTCTTCTGACGACTTTCAGCTCCTGGAGTTCCTCTTCCAGAGCTGCCATGCCTTTACTGGTAAGTATATGCTTTTTCGAATCCATATTTATGTCCACACCTTTCTTTCCCACAGCCACCGAAAACGGTTTGGCATCTATTCATGAGTAATGATTATAATATAAGTCCCTGCAGATGTCAACATCAGTCAGGGATTAGGATCTGAATGCCTGATCCTGCCTCTCTTCCGGTCCGTGAAGATTGCCCAGAAGCAGGTCTTCAAGCTCCCGGTACGTCGTCACCTGGTTTACGGCATCCCGCAGTCTGGCGGACCCGTGCATACCGGTGGTATACCAGGCCGTATGCTTACGCATCTCCCTGATCCCCGTATACTCTCCCTTGACCTTCACACTCAGGGCTGCATGCCGAAGCAGCATTTTCGTCACTTCCTCCCGGTCCGGTCTGCATGGGATCTCCCTTCCCTCAAGGGCTGCCTTCACCTCACGGAATATCCAGGGATTGCCCTTTGCGCCCCGGCCGATCATAAGGCCGTCACATCCGGTCTCCTCCCTCATCCGCAGGGCATCTTCGGCACAGAAGATATCCCCGTTGCCGATCACGGGAACGGACACGTTTTCCTTTACCTGTCTGATGGTCTCCCAGTCTGCCCTTCCGTGATAGTACTGGTCCCTGGTCCTGGGATGGACCGTGATGGCGGAAGCGCCGCTGTCCTCCAGCATCCTGGCAAACTCCACCGCATTGAGGTGGTCCTGATCAAATCCCCTCCTGATCTTCACCGTCACGGGAAGGCTGACCCTGGATACCACTGAGGATACGATGCGGGACGCCAGGTCAGGCTGAAGCATGAGAGCGGACCCCTCCCTGTTGTTGACGATCTTGGGGACAGGGCAGCCCATGTTGATCTCGATAAAGGCAAACCCCTTTCCCTCGATCTTCGCCGCCATCTCTCCCATCAGTTCAGGCTCGGACCCGAAGAGCTGGATCCCTATGGGGGCTTCTTCCCTTCGGACAGCCATGAGGGGGATTGTATTTTTATTTCCGTAATAGATCGCTTTGGCACTCACCATCTCCGTGACCATCACATCACAGCCCTGCTCCTTGCACAAAAGGCGGAAAGGAATGTCGGTGATCCCTGCCATGGGCGCTAAAAATACGGGGAATTCCACCCCGTATATCTCTTTAGTTTTATTCATTGTAATCATCCTGTTCCGGATCATTTCTGCTTGGCATAAATGATCTGGAGACCCTTCAGGGTAAGGTTCTGGTCGTAATGGTCGATACAGGTCGTCTCCTCGGAAACCATACGTCCGAGACCTCCGGTAGCCACCACGAGGGCATCCTTGTATCCGGTCTCCTCCTTCAGTTTGCGGACAATGTACTCCGTCTGCCCGATATAACCGTAGAAGGACCCTGCCTGCATGGCGGATACGGTATCCTTGCCCACGATCTTCTTGGTCTTGCGGATCTCGATCTCAGGGAGCTTGGCTGCCTGTTCACTGAGGACCTTGACCGCGGAGCCCAGTCCAAGGGTGATCACACCCCCCAGGAATTCCCCGTCGGGAGAGACGACATCGTAGGTTGTGGCCGTGCCGAAATCGATGACGATCACGGGGCCGCCGTACAGTGTGTAGGCTGCCACGCCGTCGACGATACGGTCCGCGCCGGTCTCCTTCGGATTGTTTGTCTTGATCTTTATCCCGGTCTTTACCCCGGGGCCGACGATGATCGGTCTAAGATTGAAAAATTTGATAAATGCACTGGTAAATGAATGCATCACATCAGGAACTACAGAGGAAATGATGACATCCTCCACATCCTTGACATTGTAGCCCCGGTATTTTAATGCATCGAGCAGGAACATCCCGTACTCATCCGATGTCTTCTTGCTCTTGGACCTCATACGGAAAGTATCCAGAAGCTTTGACCCCTGAAAGAATCCGATCGTAAAGTCCGTATTACCAATATCAATTCCAATTAACATTTTCTCCTCCTCCGGAGATACCGGGACTATGCACGACTTCCGCCATCCTGGCAGAACACGTGGTAATAGGTCTCAAGACTCTCCAATAACTCTCTTTTTTCCTTCCGGATCTCTTTTATTTTAAGAACACTGCCGATCTCGTCGAAAAGCAGGTCATCCTCCCTGGCTTCCACCGCCAGCTGCAGGCTGCCTTCCTCGTCGAATTCCAGTCTGAGGATCCCCCCTACTTCCTCGGTAAAAAGGACACACATGATCTGCAGTTCCTGTTTTACCTCCTTGGGAAGCTGATCAAACTCCGGATTGAAATAGAATAGCTGTTCATAACGGCTGGCACCGCACAAAATCGTTTTTTCATCAAACATCCGTCCCATCTCCTTACACGTAACCGTAGAGGCCGCGGACAGAGACCTCGCCGGAAAACACCGTCTCGATCTGTCCCTCCCGGTCCCTCACCAGCAGTTCCCCTCTCTCGTTGATCCCGAGAGCCGTCCGCCGGATCTTCTCGCCTCTGCGTATCAGGCAGACCTCCTGCCCCGCGTTGATCAGGCAGGCATTGTATTCTTCCATAAAAGACGACAGGTCCGGAGCTTTGAGGAAGACTTCATATCTCCTCATAAATTCCACAACATAGTCCGCCACAAGGCGTGACCTGCAGATCTTCTGTCCTGTCTCCAGATATACCGAGCCCGCAAATGAACGGATCTCCTCCGGGAACTCGGTGCGGTTCAGATTGAAGCCGATCCCGGGAACCACATAGTGGACCCGGTCCATGTCGGCACCCATCTCCGTCAGGATACCGCAGATCTTCCTTCCGCCCAGGACGATATCGTTGGGCCACTTGATCCGGTAATCCGCTTCCGCCTGTTTTGAGAGGGCCCTGACTCCTGCCAGGGCGGCGATCAGGGTGAGCATGGAGGCACACTCCGGGGGGATATCCGGTCTCAGGAGAAAGCTGAAGAAGACATCCTTCCCCCTGGGAGAATTCCAGTTTCTTCCTCTCCTGCCCTTGCCCGCCGTCTGCTGGTCCGCCACGAAGAGGCTCCTGTCAGGAAATCCCGCAGCGTAGGCTCTTTTTGCTTCCTCGTTGGTGGAATCGGTCACCGGGAAGACTTCAAGCCGGCCGGGGAGAATGCCCTCCGGCAAAAAGCGCCTGATCTCCTCAGCGCTGAGAATATCCGGCCTGCCCAGAAGGCGGTATCCTTTGCGGGTCTGGGATTCGATCTCGTATCCTTCCTCCCGCAGCTTCTTAAGCCATTTCCAGACGGCAGTCCGGCTGACACCCAGCCTTCCGCAGATCTCCTGTCCGGAGACATATCCTTCCTCTTCCGATAATATCTGAAGTATCTTCTCTTTCATCCCTCTATCTTCCCAGGGTCGCAACCATCACCGCTTTGATGGAATGCATACGGTTTTCCGCCTCGTCGAAGACCACCGAATTGGCAGAGCGGAATACTTCATCCTCCACCTCACGGATATCCAGACCCAGACGGTTCCGCATATCCACGGCGACTTCCGTACGGAAATCATGGTAGGCAGGGAGGCAGTGCATAAACAGACATCCCTCATTGCCGGTATCTTCCATCATCTTGCGGGTCACCCTAAAGGGGGTCAGAGCTGCCACTCTAACCGGATAGAGTTCCTCGGCCTCACCCATGCTGACCCAGATGTCGGTATAGATCACATCCGATCCCTTCACATCCTCCGGATCATGGGAGATGCTGATCTTAGCCCCGCTCTTTTCGGCAAGGGCCAGGGATACCTTCAGTACCTCAGGATCACAGACCGTTTCGGCAGGGCCGACGGCTTTGAAATTCACACCCATGATGGCGCTTCCGTACATCAGCGCGTACATGACATTATCCGAGAGGTCTCCCACAAAGGTGAGATTCATCTCCTCAAGGGGCTTGTCCAGGTGTTCTTCCATGGTCATGAAGTCCGCCAGAACCTGAGTGGGATGATCCACATCGGTAAGTCCGTTCCACACCGGAACTCCGGAATATTTCGCCAGGTCTTCCACGATATCCTGACCGTAGCCACGGTACTCGATGCCGTCGAACATCCTGCCGAAGACCCTGGCAGTGTCCTCCAGGGATTCCTTCTTATTCATGTGGGAATTGGAAAGGTAGGTGATATGTGCCCCTTCATCGGCAGCACCGACTTCAAAAGAGCATCTGGTTCTGGTGGATGATTTATCAAAAATCAGGACAATGTTTTTTCCTTTCAGTGTGTCTCCCGTCTCTCCCCTCTTCTTCTTCGCTTTCAGCTCATGAGCAAGATCGAGAAGATAGCGGATCTCCTCCCTGGTAAAATCAAGCAGAGTCAGGAAACTTCGTCCTTTAAGATTCATCTTTTCTCTCCTTCCCGGAATGGTGTAACAATAAATTAATAAATAACAAATTTCCGCCGTTCTGTCAAGGAATTCTCACCCGGGTCAATGGGTAACATGGTCGGCGATCATGTTGTGGTCCAGCACCTGGCCGCAAAGGTCGATCAGGTCCACCGCCCTCCGGCTGTTTTCCTCGCAGAGGGGGAGGTTTAAGTTCATGGGTTCCCCGTCGGGGATACGTATGACCCTACCGTTCTCCACGGTACCGTCCTTGCCGATGGCATAGATCATATCGCCGGTCCCGTCGATGAAGGACCCCTTGCCGATATAGGAGATCTGGGCGATGAAGCCTTCCTTTGTATTAAGCAGGTCATGGCCGAACTGATAGGGCTGGCTGAAGGTCAGGCCCATGAGATTGGCGATGGTGGGGGCGGTGTCCACCTGGCCCCCCACGGTGGTCACTGTCTTATGGTCCCCCAGTCCCGGAACATGGATGATCAGGGGTACCTTCAGCATCTCCTCAAAATCGTATTCCTTGCCCAGGTAATCCGTCATACTGAGCTTGACATCATAGGTCTCCTTGTTGAGTCCCTGATGGTCCCCGTAGATGACGATCATGGTATGGTCATACAGGCCGGCTTCCTTCAGCCGGTTGATGAGTTCACCGATGGCTTCATCGGTATAGCGCACCGTCTGGAGATACCTGCCGAACATGGTTCCCTCGTCCTCCTTTAAAAGCTTCAGGCTTGCCAGACCCTGGGGCATATCGTAGGGGATATGGTTGGTCAGAGTGATCGTGAACCCGAAGAAAGGTTCCGCCTTGGTTTTCAGGATGTCCACGGCCTGCCGGAACATTTCCTTGTCCGTAAGGCCGAATCCGGAAACCTCGGTCAGGTCCAGCTCTTCCTGGGAATAGAAGTGCTGGATCCCCTGGTTTTTGTAGGCTTCCTCCCGGTTCCAGAAGGTCTTGATATAGCCGTGAAAGGCCATGGTGGAATACCCTTCCCTGCGGAGCATCCAGGGCAGGCCGTCAAAGGTGTTGTCCACATATCTCCGGTAGCACTCCCTCTCGTCGTTGGCATAAAGGCTGTTGAGGGTGGCAAATTCCGCGTCACAGGTATTTCCCACACCCGTGGTGGAATAAAACCGGTCAAAATAAAAGGAATCATTTTTGATCAGGGCATTGAGGCAGGGAGTG
>CAJGDH010000036.1 GCA_904502145.1 uncultured Eubacterium sp. | reverse complement strand
CAGAGCGCGGTAGGAATGCCTCTCCGGACGGACGGAGATGTAGATCATGGGCGGATTCGTGCAGATGGTACCCGTCCATGCCACGGTGATCATATTATCCCTTCCTTCCCTGTCCCTGGTGGTGACCAGGACGGCCGGGAGGGGATACAGCATATTTCCAGGTTTGAACGCGGTCTTCACTGCAGTTCATCCTTCAGGAGCTGACGGATCCGCTGGATCTCCTCCATGTCTCCGGGTTCCTGCTCCACCAGGAGGGACAGACCGTCATCCCGGTAGCGGGGGATCAGGTGCATATGGAAATGAAAAACACTCTGCCCGGCGATGGGGCCGTTGTTCTGTACCACATTCAGGCCGTCACAGCCCAGGACATTTTTCAGGGCCCGGGAGATGAGGGTAGCCAGGACAAAAGCTTTGCCTGCGGTGTCAGCATCCAGCTCATAAATGTTTTCAAAATGTTCCTTGGGAACGATCAGGCAATGCCCTTTGGTCGCCGGATTAATGTCCAGGAAAACCCGGAAATGGCTGTCCTCATATATGGTCGCAGAAGGGATCTTGCCTGCAGCTATCTTGCAGAAAATACAATCGTCTTTCATTTTATTTACTCCTTTTTATTTGCTCTCCTTTTTGTATTGATTTCTCTAGAATTCATAGATCAGGACGGAATGGCCCGATATTGTCAGCCGCAAAGAGTAGGGCTGAAGGTCCCACTCCTGGGGCAGGGCTTCCAGCGTGACCGGACTCTTCCTGCGGGCTCCTTCATACTCCTCCCAGTCGGAATTGATCGCAAGCCTGTAGGAACTGTACTTAGGCACGCCCACCCGGAATCCCACTTTCTTCTCCCGGTCAAAATTGCAGATGAAGAGCAGGTTGGCATTCCCGCTGGGGCACCACCGGACAAAGCTGAGCACACGGCTGGAGGCATCCATCCCGTTGATCCACTGGAAAGAGGCCTGTCCGGGTCTGTACATGATTCTTCCGTATTTGCGGTAAAGGATCAGCAGGTCCTTCAGGTATTGCTGAATACCCACCTGCTCGTCCTTCTGAAGGGTCCACCTTTTCTTTCCGGGAACACCCAGCATATAGCCGATCAGCAGTTTCCTCACAGAGAGCCGGTCATACTCACTGACCATCTCTTCGCCGGAAGAAAGCAGTTCATCCAGGATCTCCCGGGGGGCGGACAGGTTAAGCATGGAATAGCGGATCCCGTTTTTCATCAGAGGCTGGGACAACCGGTAATAGTCCCCGTCAGAGCGGGAGCGGGAAGAAGCCACATACTGCCGGAGATTATCCGAGATACTGTAGTCGACCAGCAGATCGAAGCCTGCCGCCTCAAACTGAAGTTCCGACAGAGGACTGCAGGATTCCTGTTTCTCCTCGGCGATCATCAGGACACTGAAATCCTCTTTCTTCACCGTCTTGACCATGTGGCGGAGAAAGGCCTCACTCTCCTGCTGGTAGAAGGCATATTCCCTGCTGTACTCTTCACCGTCGGGAAGGAGGGGATAGACCATCTCAGTGACCCCTTCCACAAGGAATCCATCGATATGGTACTCTTTTATCCAGAATAGCAGCTGGGAGGTAAGGTAATTGAGGATCTGCGGGCTGTCATGCCGGAAACGGATCCGTCGGCCGCCTTCCTCGTAACGTAAAGCCGGGTCTGTGTGGCCGAACAGGGCCGACCCGTCATAATATTTCAGTCCGTTTTCCTCATCGGGAAACCAACCCGGAGAGATGCCCAGCAGAACACCGATCCCTCTCTTGTGGAAAGAATTGATCTTCTCCCGGATCTTCCTCCCCATCCCATGGCAGAAGGGCGGTGACTCAAGCAATACATGGGTGAAACAACCCGCTGAAAGATACTCCTCAAGATACCGGTCACCCAGTTTTCTGTCACAGACGGAAAGCGGGGAATGGTTCCAGTCTTTCCGCCTCCTGTCCTTCATCCACTGCTGGTCGTCCCAGCGGAATTCATTTATATCTAATATTATCGATACATCACCATTGCCATCCAGATTGATGCATCCGAAGGGATCCACCTTCTGGACGATTCCCGAGTTCCAGGTTTTGACCTCGAAACGGTACAGGGTTCCTGTTTTGATCCCGGGGATAAACAGCTCGAAGATGCCGGACCGGTCCAGACGCTGCATGGGATGGATCATTCCGTTCCAGTAATTGAAATCGCCCGTGACGCTGACCCGCCGGGCATTGGGTGCCCAGACCGCAAAACTGACCCCTTCCACGCCATGGACGGTCATGGGGTGTGCGCCCATCTTCTTGTAGCAGTTTTCCCATACTCCCTGAGTAAATTGCTTCTCTTCCCCCACAGTGATGACGGAATCAAAACTGTAGGGATCCTCGGACAGAAAATGATTCCCGTCCGGAAAGACCATGTCGATCTTATAGTCAAAGGGGGTCCGGGTGGGAAAAAAAGCGGCAAAAATGTGGTGTCTCTCCACGGGATCCATGGGATAACGGACCCCCGCCTCATTCACCACATACATCTCCACCGCATCCGGATGGTAGGCAGAGATCACCTGCCCGTTACTGACCGGATGGCGGCCCAGTATGTCTTTGGGTCTGCTGTTATTGCCATAGACCAGTTCCATGACCTGGTCTCTGTTAATGACCTGCGCAATCTCGTCCCTCATGTCATTTCACTCCTCTTTATCGGCCCCCATTCTGTTGAGCCGATAATAGATATAACGTTTGGCAAGATAGTAAACAACGGCAAATGCCGGCACTCCGATGAGCATGCCCACAAGCCCGAATAATCCGCTGCCCACAACGATGGCAAAGATTACCCAGAAGGGGGAAAGCCCGGTGGAATCTCCCAGGATCTTCGGTCCCAGTATGTTTCCGTCGAACTGCTGAAGGATCACAATAAATATGATGAAGATCAGACCTTTGGTAGGGCTGTCCAGCAGGATGAGGATCGCGCTGGGGATGGCACCGATATAAGGTCCGAAGAAAGGAATGATATTGGTCACGCCCACGATCACGCTGATCAGCACCACATAGGGGAGCTTCAGTAAAGTGGCCCCCAGGAAACAGAGGACACCGATGATGAGGGAATCGATGATCTTACCGCTGATAAATCCGCCGAAGATACGATCCACCTCAGTGAGGATCTCCTTGGTCTGTGCCGCGGCTTTCTCCGGGAAGAAAGCCTTGAGGATCAGATTGAACTGCCGGGCAAATGTCTCTTTGCTGAACAGAAGATAGATGGCAACGATACATCCGATCAGTACGTTGGACATGGCTCCCACCACGCTGAAGACCCCGTTGATCAGGACCGTGATCTGGGAGAACATTTCATTTTTTACCCAGCCGGTCAGGAATTCCATGATGGAATTGTAGGCCCGGTCAACGATGTCACTCATCCAGGAATTGTCCGATATCATCCCGATCAGGAGATTATAGTATTTTGTCATCTGCCCCGGAACCGCATAGACGATCTTGCTGATGTTGGAATAAAGCTCCGGCACCACCATGGAGCCCAGAAGGTAAATGATCCAGCCGAAGAGGATGAAGGTGAGAAGGATGGCAGGAAGCCGGAAGGCTTTCTTCTTTTTTATCTCCTTTTTCCCCAGTCTGGTCCAGGCCGTCCCGATCAGGTGCTCAAACCGTTCCACCACCGGGTGGGTCAGGTAGGCCAGCACCAGCCCGATAAAGATCGGCATGAGGATGGCGCAGAATCCTTTTAAGCCGGCAAGGATCTCCCTGAATTTGTAAAGAACAAAAAACAGAAGGATGCCGACAACCACCACGACGATCTGGGGAAGGCTTGACATAAAGGCTTTTTTCAGCTGGTTTTTTTCTTTGTTTTCCTGCATGATCTACTCCTTCAGCCGACTGTTTCCTCCCGCGGGGAGAGGGTCATCTCCATCGTTATTTCTTCAGTCCATTTTACCTTTTATTTCAGCTTCTGTCCATCGTAAAAAGGACAAAACCGCAATTTCTTGACTTTGTTTCCCATACTCCCTATACTGATGGCGAGAGAACAGGCCCTGGAAATATAATGATAAGATCAGGAGGTGGTTAGATGAACTGTCCCAACTGCGGCAATCCCCACGAGCCGGGAACGACCATATGTCCTTTCTGCGGAGCACCTCTGGGCAACGCCCTTTACAAGCCGGCGGAACCCCGTCCCTCCGGGAAAAAGAAAGGCTGGATCATTTTTCTGTGCGTCCTTCTGGTCCTTTCATGCCTGGGCTTTGCCGGTTATCTGTACTACCTGAAGGCAGTGGAGAAAGAATGCCTTAAAGTCACGGAAACTTTTATGGAATGTGCCGGAAATCTTGACTTTACCCCCCTGGGCAGGGATAATCTTCCTCCACCCCTCTCGGAGGATCCGGACCTGAAAAAAGTCCTGGAGGAGAAGGTCGACACGATCCTGGAAGAGAAGGGATTATCCGCACTTCTTTCCGCCGCAGGAATCGGGGTCGACTACGACGCGGTCTTTAACCAGCTGATGAGCAGGTCCGCCTACTCCGTCACCGGCGCGGACACCACCTGGAACCGGTGCACGGTGACCCTGACCACCAGCAATGTCTCCTGGCCGGCCGCCATCGATCATCTGAAGGAGAAGATCACCGCGGCGGATGAGACCGGCTCCCCGGCCACCTGGTGGGAAGGTCTGAAGGGCTGGCTGAACTCCATCCTGGGCGGCGGACAGGAAGAGGCGGCGCAGGAGGAGGAACCCTCCACGATCTCGAAAGAGCTGCAGGAGATCCTGTCCGCTGAGGAGGTCAATACCGTGACCGGGACCATCGTCTTCGGCATCAGGGATATGCGCTGGACCATCCTCTCCGCAGACAGCTCTCTTCTGTATAATTTCTATGGTTTTCCCACTGTGAACCCCTAAAGTGAAGATAGGAAAGGGCCGCCGTATGAAAATACGGCGGCCCTGATCTTTTTTACCTGATCGGATCTCATCTTCTTTTCCTGAACCTCAAAACTTTTTTAGAATTTTTAAGGAACAGGATTTTTATTTTTTACTGCTCATTATTCAGATATTTTTCAATATGAACAAGAGCCTTATCCTCATCTTTTCCGTCCGCGATCATTGTCAGACCGGAACCCTGCGGGAGACCCAGACTCATCATGCCCATGATACTCTTGGCGTTCACTCTCTTCTTCTCCACTTCCACATAGATCCTGCTCTCATACTGACTGGCGATCTGTATGAACATGGCAATACTGCTGGGATCCAGCCCTTCAGGAATGTTGACTGACATAGATTTTGTAATCATAATGACCTCCCGTTGATTTCTCGATGATTTTTTTCCCTTAACTCCTCTGCGATCCTGCTCAGCTTTCTCAGCCGGTGATTGACCCCCGACTTGCCGAGCGGCGGCTCCAGTCTCTCCCCCAGCTCCTTCAATGTGGCTGAGGAATCCTCCAGACGCGCACAGGCCACCACTCTCAATGGTTCCGGCAGCCGCCTGAAACCGATGGCCTTCTTTATATATTCAATATCTTCTATCTGTTTTACTGCGGCCGATACCGTTTTGCCGAGATTGGCCGTCTCGCAGTTCACCCTACGGTTCACCACGTTCCTGACATCCTTGTAGATGCGGATATTTTCAAAATTCAGCTTGGAGATTCCGGCCCCCATAACCGCCAGGATCTCCGAGATCATGGCGCCTTCCTTCATGTAGACGATGAAGGATTTTTTCCGGCGGACCAGCCTGGCTTCCAGGCCGAAGAACTCCATCTGCCTTTGCAGCATAAATGCCGTGATCTCCCTGCTGCAGGAGATCTCGAAATGATAGTTCTTATTGGGATCAGTGATGGACCCCGACGCGAGAAAAGCTCCCCTTAAAAAAGCCCGTTGACAGCTGTTCTTCTGCAGCAGGGCATTCTCGAAGAATTCCTCCTCGTCCACGATCCTCCCCAGGTTGTCGATGAAACCGCACTGTCTCAGCAGAGACCTTCCGGCGGCATCCGTCTCCCCGGCGTAGGCTTTGGACGTCCCTGTTCCCACAGGGCTGATCCCGTAGTCCTGTGCAAGTCGGATAAAACGCTCCACAGTGACCGGGTTCTCGGAATGAAAGAGGAAAGCCGGAATCTCTCCTGGCTTCATGTAGATCTTTCCCCCGAAAGCGATCAGCGCGGCGATCTCTGCCACCCGGTCGTACCTGTCCAGGCTGTCCACCCGGGACAGCTCCTTTTTCACATCCGAAGAAAATGACATGTTCTGCTCCTCCTCATCGGGTATTCCCACGCTCCACATCCCTGTGTTCGATCCTGACACTGTAAGGCAGACTCTTCAGTCTGTCGTACAGACCGTTTGCGATGGTGACTGAACGGTGCTTTCCGCCCGTGCATCCGACCCCGATGATCAGATGGTATTTTCCCTCATTCACATAGTTGGGAATGAGGAAAGTGAGCAGGTCTTCCACTTTATCCAGAAAATGACCGGCCTCCTGGTGTTTCATGACAAAATCCCGGATGGGTTTGTCATTTCCCGTGTAATTCCTCAGTTCCAGATCGTAGTAAGGGTTTGGGAGAAAACGGACATCAAACACCAGGTCCGCATCTTCGGGAATACCGTACTTGAATCCGAAGGACAGGACAGTGACGATAAAATTACCATATTTGTTATCTTCGATATATATCTTATCCAGTTCCAGCTTCAGTTCTCTGGTCAGCAGGGAAGTGGTGTCTATGACATAATCCGCCTGCTTCCGGATAAAAGCGATCTTCTCCCTCTCCCGGGCAATCCCGGTCTCCAGCCGGTCACCCTTGGACAGGGGATGAGTCCTCCTGGTCTCCTTATACCGTTTGACCAGGGTCCGGTCATCCGCGTCCAGGAAGAGGATCTCATATTTGATTCCCAGCTCATATAAAAGAGCCAGCTGCTCATCCAGGTCCAACAGCCGGTCCCCGTTCCGGATATCCACACCGACGGCCACCTGATTCACATCGACCTTGCGGTCAGAGGCGATCTCGCCAAAATTCACAAGAAGCTCCACCGGCAGGTTGTCCACACAGAAGAAACCGATATCCTCCATCATGTTCAGGGCGGTACTTTTCCCGGCACCGGACATGCCGGATACGATGACGAACCTCACGGTTCCACCTCCTGGCCGAATCCCAGAAAACGTACTTCCGTCTCCAGGTCAACCCCGAATCTGTCCCTGACTTTTTTCTGCACCTGGCGGATCAGGAAACATACTTCCTCGGCGGTGGCCCCACCCTGATTGATCACGAAGCCGGAATGTTTCTCCGAAACCCTGGCTCCGCCGACGGTGTAGCCCTTAAGCCCGGCATCCTGGATCAGTTTGCCGGCAAAATAACCCGTGGGTCTTTTGAAGGTCGACCCCGCGCTGGGATATTCCAGAGGCTGTTTTTCCCTCCTGGCCTGGGACAGTTCCTCCATCCTGGCCCTGATCCTGTCCGCTTCGCCGGGGATCAGCTTTATCCTTGCGGAAAGGACGATGTAGTCCTTGTCGAAAACAATACTGTGGCGGTAGGACAGGTCCATTTCCTCCGCGGCAAGGGTAAGTCTCTCCCCCTCCGGAGTCAGCACCTCGACATCCACCAGGATATCCTTCATCTCCCCGCCGTAAGCTCCGGCATTCATGGCCACGGCTCCGCCGAAGGAGCCGGGGATCCCGGCCGCGAACTCAAAGCCTGCCAATGAGGCCTCAAGGGCTGTCCTGGCCACCTTGAACATGGGGGCTCCCGCCTGGACGGTAAGGATGTCCCCCCGGCGTTCCACATCGGAGAACAGCTTGCCCAGGTGGATCACCACCCCGCGTACCCCCCGGTCAGAGACCAGGAGATTGCTGCCGTTTCCCACAATATAAAAAGGAACCCCTTGCGACCGGCATAATCTGCACACTTCAGACAGTTCATCCGCGTTGGCTACGGACACAAAATAATCCGCCGGTCCGCCGATGGAAAATGAAGTATGCTTATGCATGGGTTCGTTCACCAATAAAGTTCCCTGACTAAGTATCTTTTCTAAACTATCCTGAAATACATGGTTCATCACATATCTCCCGCCGATTGGTTTTATTCATACAGCATTAATAATACCTTATAGGTCCTGTTTTCTCAATGTGAAATAAAGACAAAAAAAAAGGGAGCTTTGTGCCTCCCTTTATGAATTCTGCAAAAAGAATCCTCTCCTTTCCGCAGGAGAGGAATTTCTTTTCTATAAATCAGTGCATAAACAGTCCGGCGCTGCCGTAGATTCCGGCATCATTGCCAAGCTGGGCAAGAACGATGTCCACGTCCCTCTGCCGCCCGTAGGTAAAATCCCCGTAATGGCGCATCACCGCCTCCGTAAGGATGGTTCCCGCGGCGGACACCCCGCCGCCGATCACGAAGATCTCCGGGTCCGTCACACAGGCGATATAGGACATGCCCATAGCCAGGGTCCTTCCGAACCGGTCCACCTGGTCCACGGCAAAAAGATCACCCGCTTTACAGGCGTCAAAGACATCTTTGGCGGTGATGGAATCCAGCTGTCGCAGACTGCTCTCCCTGCCTGATCTGAGCAGGTTTTTTTCCGCCTGGCGGGCGATCCCGGTGGCGGAGCAGTACTGCTCCAGGCAGCCTCTCTTGCCGCAGTTGCAGTATTCCGTCTCTGTGGGGCAGACACACATATGCCCCACCTCAGCACCAAATCCGTGGGCCCCTCTGATCAGATGTCCGTCGGAGATCACACCCCCGCCCAGACCGGTTCCGAGGGTGATCATGACCAGGTCACGGCAGCCTTTGCCCGCGCCCTGCCACAGTTCTCCCATGGCGGCTACATCGGCGTCATTTCCGACTTCCACGGGAAGTCCGGACAGATGTTCAAGTATCTCTTTTACCCTGGTAAACCCCCAGCCAAGGTTGACACATCCGAAAACATTTCCTTCCCTGTCCACCGTTCCGGGGATACCGATACCCAGGCCGCCGAACTCTTCATAGGATAAACCCTGTTCCTCCGCCGTCTTTCTGAGGGAAGCGGCGATGTCCGCCAGAATGTTCGCTCCACCCTCCCTCAGGTCCGTGGGAATCTCCCACTTGTGAAGCAGGTCCCCTTCCCGGGTAAATATTCCGTTCTTGACTGTGGTCCCTCCAAGATCCACGCCGAATAAGTATCGTTTCATCACTATTCTCCGTTTTTCTGCAGATTGCCGGTCACCCGGTTGTAAAGTTCCTGGGCGGCATTGTATCCCATCTTTTTGGCCCGGAAATTACTGGCTGCCGATTCAACGATGACAGCAAGATTTCTGCCGGGACGCACCGGTATGGAATAACAGACGAGCTTGTTCCCCAGGAATTCGATATATTCTTCCCCCAGGCCGAGACGGTCATAGTTTTTGTCCCTGTTCCAGTCTTCGAGACGGATGACCAGGTCGATGTCGCAGAATTCCCTTACGCTCTTCACACCGAAAAGGCTCTTCACATCCACGATGCCGATCCCCCTGAGCTCGATGAAATGTCTGGTGATATCCGGGGAAGTTCCCACCAGCTTGTCATCGCTTACCTTACGGATCTCCACCACATCATCCGACACCAGGCGGTGTCCCCGGTGGATCAGTTCGAGGGCTGCCTCGCTCTTACCGATGCCGCTCTCACCCATGATCAGTACGCCCTCACCGTGAACGTCCACAAGCACGCCATGGATGGATACACGGGGAGCAAGACGTTCGCTGAGCCAGCGCTGTGTGACTGAAATGAACTCGGAAGTGTTCCTGCTTGAAGTCAGAATGGGAATCCCCTTCGCCTCTGCAACATTGATCAGTCTCTCACAGGGTTCATTACCCTGGGTAAAAATGATGCAGGGAATCTCGGTACTGAGGATCTGCTCATAGATGGGGATCATCTTTTCATCGGGAACAGTCTTTATATAGGCATACTCCGCATTGCCGATGATCTGGATACGGTCTGCCTGGAAAAAATCAAAAAAACCGGTAAGCTGTAAGGCAAGTCGGTTTACCGCAGCTTCCGTGATCGCTATTTCATTCAGGTCAATGTCGGGAAGGAGGCTTTTCAGTTCCATCCGCTCAACGAGATCTGTCAGTTTTACTTTATACATCCTATCCATCCTCTCTGCCAAAAATTGCTGTTTCTATGATAGCACATCCGGTTCATCCTGAACAGATTCCCCGCCGTGAAAATACGAAAATATTTCCCCGGCCACTTTCCCGGTGATGCCGGGGATGGCGGCAAGTTCCTCCACGGAGGCATCCCTGATCCCGCCGATGTCCGGATAATGCTTAAGAAGAGCTTTTCTTCTGGCCGGTCCGATCCCCGGGATATCATCCAGAACTGACCGGGTCTGCCCCTTGGACCGGAGGCTCCTGTGGTATTCGATGGCGAACCGGTGGGCCTCGTCCTGGAGTCTGGTGATCATCTGAAATGCCTCGGAATTTCTGGGAAATTCCACGGTCTCGTTCCGGTAGTAAAGACCCCGGGTGCGATGGTTGTCATCCTTGACCATGCCGCAGACCGGGATATCGATCCCCAGCCGGTCAAGCACCTTTACGGCGATATTGACCTGGCCTTTTCCTCCATCCATCATCAGGATGTCCGGAAAACGGGTAAATGTTCCTCCGGAGCCGCTTCCGTCGTCCCCCGGCTCCTCCATCTCCCGGAGTCCGTGGCTGAAACGCCGGGTGAGGACCTCCTCCATGCATGCGTAATCATCAGGTCCTTCCACTGAGCGGATCCGGAATTTGCGGTAATCGCTTTTTTTCGCTTTTCCCCTTTCAAAGACCACCATGGAGGCCACATTCTGGAATCCGCTGGTGTTGGAGATATCGAACGCCTCCATCCGGACCAGGTCCGGGATTCCCAGAAGCTGCTCCAGTTCGTGCATGGCACCCACCGTGCGCTTCTCCTCCCGTTTCAGTTTCTCCTTATCCTTGGTCATCACTTCCTGGGCATTCTGCTTGACCAGCTTCATCAGCCTGGCCCTGCTGCCCCGTTTGGGCACGGAGATGGTCACTTTGGACCCCCTCTTGTCCCCCAGCCATTTCTCCAGGATCTCCCGGTCGGATATCTCCGCCTCCGTCAGGATCTCCCTTGGGATGAAGGGGGTGCCCAGGTAAAACTGTTTGAGAAAATCGGTGAGGATCTCGGAATCATCACTGTTTTCCACACCGGACATATGAAAATGGTCCCTCCCCAGAAGCTTCCCGTTGCGGATAAAGAAGATGGAGACCACCGCTTCCTGATCGTCTGCACTGAGAGCAATGATATCCCGGTCATCCCCGTCGATCTCATTGATCTTCTGCTTCTCGCTGATCCTGCGGACACTGTCCATAAGGTCTCTGTATTCCGCCGCCTGCTCAAATTCCAGGTCCGCGGCCGCGTCCTTCATCTTCTGCTCCAGGTCCTCCAGTATCCCCCGGTCGTTGCCCCGGAGAAACTCCATCATCCGGTCCACGTTTTTCCTGTATTCTTCAGCAGGGACATTGCCCTGACAGGGAGCGTCACACTGGTTGATCTGATGGTAGAGGCAGGGTCTCTCCTTCCCGAAATCCCTGGGCAGGGACCGGCTGCAGTTCCGGATCCGGTAGACCTTTCTGAGAAGCTCTATGGTTTCCTTCACTGCCCCGGCGCTGGTGTAGGGACCGAAATATTTCGCCTTGTCCCTCCTTATCCGCCTGCAGAAAAGGATCCGGGGGAAGTCCTCCTGGACGGTGACCCTGATGTAGGGATAACCCTTGTCGTCCTTGAGCATGGTGTTGTAGCGGGGACGGTGTTCCTTGATCAGATTGCATTCCAGCACCAGGGCTTCCAGTTCGGAGTCGGTTATTATATATTCAAAATATTCGATATGTGAAACCATATGTTCAATCTTCACACTGCGCTTGTATCCCGCCTGGAAATACTGGCGGACACGGTTCTTCAGGACCCGGGCTTTCCCCACATAAATGATCTCGTCCTGGGCATTGTTCATCAGATAAACCCCCGGTTTTGCCGGAAGCTTCTTCAGTTCCTCCTGCAGATCAAACATTTT
>CAJGDH010000035.1 GCA_904502145.1 uncultured Eubacterium sp. | reverse complement strand
TCTCCGTGACTCTGCCTTCATCATCGGTCCTGTAATCCGTACAGGTCACGAAATAGGCATTCATCAGGCGGACTTCATTGCCCGGATAGAGGCGGAAATATTTCTTCGGGGGATCGATCATGAAATCGTCCCGCTCGATATAAAGCTCCCTGCCGAAGGGAACCTTCCTTATGCCCAGTTCTTCGTTCTCTTTATTGTTCTCCACATCCAGATATTCGATCTGTCCTTCCGGATAGTTGGTAATGGTCACTTTCACGGGATCAAGGACGGCCATCATCCGTGGTTTTTTCAGCTTGAGGTCATCGCGGATACAGAACTCCAGCATGGCATAGTCCACAGAGCTCTGGGCCTTGGATACCCCTGCCAGTTCAATGAACTGCCTGATGGCTTCCGGTGTAAATCCCCGGCGGCGGAGAGCCGCAATGGAAACCAGGCGGGGATCATCCCAACCGTCAACGATCCCGTCTTCCACCAGCTTCTTGATATAACGTTTGCCGGTGATGACATTGGTCAGATACATTTTCGCGAACTCGATCTGACGGGGCGGCTGCTCGAAACCTACCTCCCGGACCACCCAGTCATAGAGGGGCCGGTGATCTTCAAATTCCAGAGTACAGATGGAGTGGGTAACCCCCTCGATGGCATCCTCGATGGGATGGGCAAAATCGTACATGGGGTAGATACACCATTCATCCCCTGTATTGTGATGGTGCATGTGGGCCACACGGTAAAGGATCGGATCCCTCATGTTGATGTTTCCTGAGGCCATGTCGATCTTGGCCCGGAGTACCTTCTCACCGTCGGCATATTTCCCGTTTTTCATGTCCTCAAAGAGGGCAAGGTTCTCCTCCACGGTCCGGTTGCGATAAGGACTTTCCTTACCCGGCTCGGTGAGTGTTCCCCTGTACTCACGGATCTGGTCCGCAGTCAGGTCACAGACATAGGCTTTCCCCTTTTTGATCAGGGTCACGGCCGCTTCATACATCTGCTGGAAGTAGTTGGAGGCAAAGAAGAGACGGTCTTCATAGTCCGCGCCCAGCCACTGTACATCCTCGATGATGGAGTGGACGAACTCCGTTTTCTCCTTGGTGGGATTGGTATCGTCAAAACGAAGGTTGAACTTCCCGTTGTACTTCTGGGAGAGCCCGTAATTCAAAAGGATGGACTTGGCATGTCCGATGTGAAGATAACCGTTGGGTTCCGGTGGAAACCGGGTCATCACATGGTCGTACACCCCTTCCGACAGGTCCTTGTCGATGGCCATTTCTATAAAATTCTTGGATACTTTTTCTCTTTCTTCCATAAAACAGTTCCTCCCATGTCCCGTCAGCCCCGGCCTCCGAGACGTCATTTGGCTAATATGATAACATATTTTCAGAACCCTTACAAGAAAGAAGGCTGAGATATTGTCTTTTTCTCTCATGCTCTTTGTGATATACTGATGAGGATGAACAGAAATAATACATTTTCAGGGAGTTTTAGCATGAATCTGCAGATGAAAGTAAATAAACGAAAAGTAACCATCATCGGTGTGGGTAATGTAGGTGCCTCCATCGCCTACGCGCTGACCATCCGCAATCTGGCCAGGGAGATCGCCCTCATCGATATCAACGAGGAAAGAGCCAAGGGAGAAGCCCTTGATATCCAGCACGGCATCCCCTACATGGGTATGGCAAATGTATATACGGGCACTTATGAAGACTGCGCGGACAGTGATCTGGTGATCATCACTGCCGGCCGGAACCGAAGGGTGGGTGAGACCAGGCTTAACCTGATCGAGGACAACAAGATGATCATGAGGGATATCGTGGACAAGATGCTGCCCCATCTCAACCGGTCCAGCACAGTCCTGGTGGTCTCCAACCCGGTGGATATCCTCACTTATAAATGCGCCCAATGGCTGGAGATGGACAGGGGCCAGGTATTCGGAACAGGAAATATCCTGGATACCTCCAGGATGACCCGCTATGTGGCAGATTATGTAGAACTGTCCACCGAAGTGGTCAAATGTAACGTGGTGGGTGAGCACGGTGACGGGCAGGTTCCTATCTGGAGCCGTCTTTCCATCGCAGGGGTCCCCATGGAGGAGTATTGTGAGAACATACGACTGCCCTGGGATGACCGGATCCGGGAGGAATTAAGGCAGAAGGTCCGCAGCCAGGGTGCAGAGATCATCCGGGCCAAAGGAAAGACCCACTACGGTATTGCCACCTGTGTCTGTTTCCTGGCGGACGCAGTGCTGAACCAGCGTCTTACCATCTCTACGGTCTCCTCCCCCTTCCACGGAGAATATGGGATCGAAGGAGTTTCTTTGAGTGTTCCTTCCATCGTGGGCGTAAACGGAGTGGAACGTCGGCTGGAAGAAAGATGGTCAGAAGAAGAATATGCCAAGTTCTGTGAGACAGCCTCAAATCTGAAAAAATTCCTGTAATCATATAAAAAAACGGCACCATAATGGTGCCGTTTTTGTTTTTATGTGCTGAATCATCAATTCGCGGAATCCTTAAGAACCACGTCATGGGCTCCGCCCTCCACGATGGATACGGAAGAAACCAGAGTGATCTTCGCTTTTTCCCTGAGTTCCGGAAGATTGAGGGCTCCACAGTTGCACATGGTGTGACGGATCTTGGACAGGGTGGTTGCCACACCGTCAGCCAATGCACCGGCATAGGGAACGTAGGAATCCACACCTTCCTCAAAGCTGAGTTTCTTGGAACCGCCCAGGTCATAGCGCTGCCAGTTTCTGGCACGGGCACTTCCCTCTCCCCAGTACTCTTTCATATAATTGCCGTTTACCAGGACCTTGCTGGTGGGGGATTCGTCGAATCTTGAGAAATATCTTCCCAGCATGCAGAAATCAGATCCCATGGCCAGGGCCAGAGTAAGGTGGTAGTCATGAACGATACCGCCGTCGGCGCAGATGGGGACATAGATCCCTGTCTCCTCGAAATATTTGTCTCTCTCCGCCGCAACGTCGATTACCGCAGTGGCCTGTCCACGACCGATACCTTTGGTCTCACGGGTGATGCAGATGGAACCTCCGCCGATACCGATCTTGACAAAATCGGCTCCGGCTTCCGCCAGATAACGGAATCCTTCTCCATCCACCACATTTCCTGCACCCACCTTGACGGAATCACCGTAGTGGTCACGGATCCATTTGAGGGTGATGGCCTGCCATTCGGAATATCCTTCGGAGGAATCGATCACCAGGACATCCGCCCCTGCTTCCACGAGAGCCGGAACGCGCTCTGCGTAATCGCGGGTGTTGATACCGGCACCCACAACGTATCTCTTGTTGGAATCCAGGAGGGATAAGGGGTTGGACTTGTGGGCATCGTAGTCTTTGCGGAAAACGAAGGCCACCAGATGTCCTTCACTGCTGACAATGGGAAGGGAATTCAGTTTGTTGTCCCAGATAATGTTGTTGCATTCCTTCAGGGAAGTACCTTCGGGAGCGGAGATGATCTTCTCAATGGGAGTCATAAACTCTTCCACTCTGGTCCTCGGGTCCATACGGGTAACCCGGTAATCCCTGCCGGTCACGATACCGAGAAGCTTGCCGGTACCGGTTCCGTCATCGGTGACAGCCATGGTGGAATGACCGGTCTTCTCCTTGAGGGCCACGACTTCCGCCATGGTGTTGTCCACACGGAGATTGGAATCACTCACCACAAATCCGGCTTTGGAGGTTTTGACTTTCCTCACCATCTCTGCCTGATCAGCAATCGGCTGGGATACATAGATAAAGGCGATCCCGCCTTCCTTGGCCAGGGCGACGCCCATCTTCTCCCCGGAAACTGCCTGCATGACGGCGGATACCATGGGGATGTTCATGGTAAGGGGGCATTCCTCCTGCCCTTTTCTGTATTTCACTACAGGTGTCTTCAGATCTACACTGGTCGGTATACATTCTTTGGAAGAAAAACCGGGAACAAGAAGATATTCACTGAAAGTATGAGATGGTTCCGGATAGTAATAAGCCATAAATCTGCCTTCCCTTCTTAAAGATTGCTTATGTTATATATTGTCAGTCTTATTCAAATATGTATTAGCAATTATTGTACCAAGAATTAAATTATTTGCCAACGGTAAAAAATTCATAAAAAAATGTATATAATCATGATAATTCCTGTGAAATATTTGTCTTCCTTCCGGTGCTATTTCTCCCCATTCATGCCCTGTTTAAGATCATAATAGAAGAGATACTGCTGGATCACTCCCCGAAAACCTTTGTACCTCCTGTTGGGGAAACCCCGCTTATAATGTTCTTCCAGGACTTTGCGGACATGGGTATCCACGGGAAAGGCATCCAGATGATGAAGAGAGAAGAGACAGATACAGTCCGCCACCTTCTCACCGACGCCGAAGCATTTCATCAGTTCCTCTTTGGCTTTTGCGGGGGAGGCGCTGCGGATCCTTTCCAGGTCTGTCTTTCCGGAGACGATCTCCGAAGCAGTCCTCACCACATATTTGCTCCGGTAGCCCAGATTGCAGGGCAAAAGCGCGTCCTCGGGAAGTCCGGCCAGTTTCTCCGGCCCGGGGAATCCGTAATAAGTGACGCCCCCGGGTGTCTTCAGGGGGTCTCCGTAATTTTGGCACAAAAGGGAGATGCAGCGTCTGATCCTGGGAAGATTATTCTGCTGGGAGACCAGAAAGGTAACCATCGTCTCCCACAAATCCTGACGGAGGATCCTCATCCCGTCACCGTACTCTGCCGCTTTCACCAGAAATGTATCCCTGGGATTGATCCGGGAGATGAACTCACCATAATCCGTATCAAGGTCGAAATATGGCATCCAGAAGGTCTCATACTCCTCCCTGGAACAGGCAAAGCTGATCTTGTTTCCCTCCTGTTTAAGACGAAGATACCTGCTCCGGGAGATCAGCTCATACTCTCCCCTTCCTGTCTCCGTCATCCTGAAGCACTGGCCTGAATCGGCGATCTGTCCTAGATTGAAGTGGTCTGCAGTGATGGTGATCATGCTTCCGGCATCCTTTCTCCGTCATAGCACCTGGATTGGAATTCAACCAGGTCATCCCCGACATAGACCAGCTTCATGGTGAAAAATCCACGGTCTTCCATCAGATATTTCAGAAATGCCCGGTCTCCCTCCCAGAGGTTGAGGCCGAAGATCTCTTCTTTGGGGATCCAGCGAAGTTCACCTTCCCTGCATTCCTTCAGTTCCCCCTCGAAGGATGAGGCGGTAAAGAGATGCATGTACTCTCCTTCATACCTGTCCGAGACAAAGGTGATGACGGCCCGGTAACGATAGTCCGTAAGCCTTAAGTTTGTCTCCTCCAGGACTTCCCTCAGCATACATTCCTCCGGCGATTCATTTTCTTCAAAATGTCCCCCCACTCCGATCCATTTTCCTTCATTGAGGTCATTTTTCTTTTTGTTCCGAAGGAGCATAAGGTAGCATCCGTCTTTTTCGATATATACCAACGTTGTATTTTTCATTCACATATCCTCCCTTGGAAGTTTCCTGAGAAACCAGATCAACATAAATAAGGACGGGATCGCGGAGATCACATAGGACAGGGGCTGTGCCTCCTGTATTCCCGCAAGGCCTCTGAACCGGGCAAGCAGGATCAGAAGGGGGATGAAGATCACTCCGCTCCGCAGGGAGGAAGTGATGGAAGCCTGAAGCCGGTGCCCCGTGCTCTGCAACATCATCTCCGCTACCGTGCCGACGGGCATGAAGATCAGGGAGCCGCAGTACAGGATGAGGGCTCGAGTCCCGATCTCGATGACCTTCGGATCATCCCGGAAAACCTGCACTACCCCGCCGGCATTCATGATCACCGCCAGGCTGACCAGAAGCAGAAGCCCTTCCGCAAAGATCATAGTGTAGAAGAAGGCTTTTCTCACCCGCGAATATTTCCGGGCGCCGTAATTGAAGGCACAGATAGGCTGAAAACCCTGACCGATGCCAAGGGCAAAGGAGAAGACAAACATGCATACCCTGGACACAATACTCATGGCTGCCACTCCCGCATCTCCGTAGAATCCGGATTCCTTGTTGAGGATCATGGTGGCCACACTGGCCAGAGACTGACGGATCAGGCTGGGAAATCCTGTGGCACAGATATCCAGTACAACTCCGGGTGAAGGATTGACTGCCCTGAAGGATATCCTTGACTGGGTCCTGCCCCGGAGGAACATGGACAGAAGGATAAAGAAGCCGATATACTGGCTAAGGGCGGTGGACAGACCGGCACCGGCGATCCCCATGCCGAAACCGAACATAAAGATCGGGTCCCCTGCCATGTTCAGTATCGATCCTGCCAGCATACCGATCATCCCAAGGGAAGCCTTTCCCTCGTATCTTAACATATTGTTGAGCACAAAGCTGGTGAGCATGACCGGCGCCGCCGCCAGGATATAAGTGATGTAGGTTTTGGCATAGGGGGCTATGGTGGGGGTGGATCCCAGCAGATAGACCAGAGGATCGATGAAGACCAGGCCCAGGATCATGATGATGATCCCGGAAAAAAAGGCACTGAAAAAGCCTGTGGAGGCGATCATATTTGCGCCTTCATAATCCTTCTGTCCCAGTTTTCTGGAAAGGATGCTTCCTGACCCCTGGCCGAACATGAAACCGATGGCCTGTATGATGGCCATGAAACCGAAGACGATACCCACCGCGCCGCTGGCACTGGTCCCCAGCTGCCCCACAAAAGCAGTATCTACCATATTATAAACACTGGTGATCAACATGGTGATGATGGTTGGGATTGCCAGGATAACGATCAGCTTCTGCACCGGCGTCTCCGTCATCTTTTTGTATTGTTTCTCCCGGTCATTTCCGGCTGCTGTTTTCATTGCTGCACCTTCTTTAACAAAATTATTTATGTTATTTATTTAAATATCAGAATAAAATCATCGTATTGTCTGAATGACATCCTGTCATTCGCCTTCCTTAAGCTAAGGGTCGGCAACTGTCTTTTTTGAGTATATCACAAAGGCTGTCTTTTTTGGGAAAGAAAAGAGAACGGTTTTGACCCTGTCCCCGGATAATGCTATAATGATATTATCAGAGGAATTTGAGAGATATCCTTATGTTTTAAGCCAGATAAAGGGAGGGAATAAGCATGGCAATGTCCGATTTCCAGGAACGTTTAAATGAGTTGAACAAGATGATCCAAGACAGCAGGCATATCGTCTTTTTCGGAGGAGCCGGTGTATCCACGGAGAGCGGTATCCCTGATTTCCGCAGCAAAGACGGTCTTTACAACCAGCACGATGTACAGTTTGACGCTTATTCACCGGAATATCTGTTAAGCCATGACTGTGTCTACAGGAATTCCAAGGTCTTCTTTGAGTTCTACCGTCAGAAGATGGATACCCGCCACATCAAGCCCAACATCACCCACTACAAGCTTGCCGAGATGGAACAGAAAGGCAGGCTGGACTGCGTGGTCACCCAGAATATCGACGGACTGCATCAGAAGGCAGGAAGCCGGGTAGTCTATGAGATCCACGGCACAACCCAGCGAAACTACTGTGTCAAATGCGGAAAAAATGTATCCGCTGATTTTATCTTTGAATCCACGGATCCCATCCCCTTATGCCCCTATTGCGGCGGAATGATCCGTCCCGATGTCACCATGTACGGGGAATCGCTTCCGGATGAAGCATGGGACGGAGCAATGCGCTGTATCAGCAAGGCAGACATGTTCATCATCGGCGGCACCTCACTCACCGTTTATCCTGCCGCCAACCTGGTCAACTTCTTCCGCGGCAACAGACTGGTGATGATCAACCGGGACAAGACGCCTCAGGACAGATACTGTAATCTGGTCTTCCATGAGAATCTGGGGGATGTCTTCAGCGAGATAAAACTGTAGGACACGGAAACTAAAACAAACAGGGGTTTTCACTTAGAAAACCCCTGTTTTTATGTCTTGGTCAGATCATAATGAACATCTTTATCTTTATGTGTTTTATGCCACTTCTTCCTCAAGAAGCTCATCGAGCTCTTTGTCCTTATGACGGATCTTGGAAAGGATGATGAGGACAACCAGAAGAAGCAGGATATCCACTCCGATGCCTGCGACCACATATTTCATTCCTGCAGGATCGACAGTGGTTATCGATGTGACGATCCCGGACAGGTTAGCCTGCTTAAAGTACTCATCCACCTGCTGAACTGCATTCTGCATTCCGTTGGTGATGGAATCCTTAAAGAGGAAGGATGAGATAAGCGCTGCTGCGTTGGCCACCATATCAAGGAAAATGATGATGGAAACGAAGAAGGAACTCTTGATGTCCGCCAGTCCTCCTCCGGCTATCTTCTTGGCGGCGCCTGTGGTCCTGATCAGGCTTCCGAAGAAGAGGATACAGATCAGAGCCAGCACCACACCGATCACAATAAGGGAAGTGGATAAGGTGGAGTACTCAACATCGCCTCTCAGCTTCATGAAGATTCCCAGGATCAGCATCGTGAAAACCGGTATGAAGGACACGATGAGGTAGAAGGTAAGCACGATATTGATCAGGGTAAATCCGATCCTTGGCACCCTCTTGGCCAGGGAAGCGAAAAAGATGATGATACATCCGATCAATACGACAGCATCCGGGATCTGCAGAAGGATGTTCTGCGGGGAAACCTCTCTCAGGATGGGAAGGGTGATCCTGGCGATGAGCAGAAGGATAAGGAAGAACATCCACGGACTTCTGCACAAAGAGATCAGATGGTCCCTCATCTCCTTGGACTGGCGCTTGATCGCATTGACGATCCCCACTTTCTCGCTGAATTCCGTCTCAGGATCCATGCTGTGAAGATTGCAATACTCCTTACCGATGTCCCGGTAGAGATTATCCAGATTATATTTGTTGGCGGGAATTCTGTCGAAAAGGTCATCGGGTGTATTATCCATCGGTGGAGCATCCTGGGCCGGGGCCGGGACATAATCAGCCACCGGTGCTGCCGCTCCTGCAGCCGGTTCCTCCACCGGCAGGCTGCCGTCAGCAGTACCGTAGTTGTAGGAGGATACTGCGCTCTCTCCTGCCTCGGGCATTACGGTAAAACCGGTCTCCTGCTGTACCGCATCAGTAGAAATGCTCTCCGGAGCCGGCGTATCCGGTATAAACTCTGCGCCGGTATCTCCGGGCACATCAACCGGTTCATTCATATCTGCAACTTCCTCGAAGTCCGCATTCTGAATATTCTTATTCTTTTTGCCAAATAAAGCCATACTTTTCCATCTCCTTATGATAAAAACAGCGTGAATTACCTTTTTCATTATCATATCAAAAATATCCGAAAATATCAATTTGTTTTCTCAATTATTCTCCGGAATCTTCGAAAAATATCTTTATTACAAGCTATCCCGGATCCGGGTCCAAATTGCCTGAAATGGCCATGGTCGGGCTGATAGTCTAAATATTTCAGTTTTATTAAGAATCATGACATTTGTGTTAACATGTGTTAAAATACACATACCCTTTTATAAGGGATTTCTCTGTCATTTTTACAGAACAAAACATGAAGGTTAATAAAGAAGGTTTAGTTTAAAGAAGGTTTTATGATGAATAAGAAATGGATTAAGCGCATCGGCATCTGCTCATTCGCCGGAATCCTTTTTGGATTTATCCTGGGAGCCTGGCTGATCCCGACGGAGCTTCATGCCGACTACAAACCGGATGCAACCGTATATGAAAATGATCCCGTGTCCGAGAGGGATTTCAAGGTCTACACCACTTCAAGGCTGGGCAGGATCAAGGAGGTGGAGGATTACACCATCAGTTCGGATTTTGCCACAGACGATGGTATGATACGCGTAGATGCGGAAAAGCCGGACTTAAGCTGCAAGGTAAACCTGCACACCGTTCCTGTTGTCGCTTCCGACATCACCTACAATACGGTCTGCTATGAAGATCATATGGAGGATTATAACCCGGATGTATCCGAGATGATCTATTACGCCGACGGAACCATGGAAACCGTATCGGAAAACCGGCTGAATGTCAGTTATGATGAGAACAAAAAGAAACATAAACTGACTATCACTGCTGCCGGTGCCCATGATATCTACCGGGAAAATGTGAATATCATCACCGTAAAGTCCATCACCACCAAGGACACGGTCTCCACGGAGAATACCCTGACTTCCGACAAGCTTCATCTGACGATCCACTATTCTGACGGAACCAGCGTAAAAGCGAAGAAAAAGCAGATCAGGTCAGAGAAGATCAAGCATCCCAAGGAAGGGACAAACAAGCTGAAATGTTACTATAATGACAAGACATACACGGTCAAGGTGAAGGCCTATGAACCGAAGCCTACCGTTACCTTTGACGGCTACGGTACCTTTGAGCTGGAGTATTACGACCCCTATTATGTAGGTGCAGAAAGACTGAATACTTTTAACGGAGTCACCTACTTTAACGGACACCGGGAAACGTTCTATTCCCAGAATGTCCTCCCCGGAACAGCCCTCTACATCCCCGGCAGGCATGTGGCGGATGATGGGACCATCAGAGACTGGCAGGGGTACATCTGCGCGGCAGCCGATACCTCTTTCTTCAGTCGTTATGACATCGTCCTCACCTCACTCGGACCTGCCAAGATCTACGACACCGGCTGTCCCTACGGGACCATCGATATCTATGTGGACTGGTGATCAGACTTCCACCCTGTCATGAAAATCTGTTTTTTCATGACGGGGTCTTTTTTTTGTGTAAATACACGCATATTGTGATAGAATAAGGCATACAGAACAATCATATCCTTCAGGAGGTATATCTCATATGAATCAGACAGTTAATGACTGGATCGACGCCCACAAACAGGAGCTTCTGGATGACATCAAAGATCTTTGTTCCATCCCTTCCGTCAAAGGCAGTCCCGAGGAGGGAAAACCTTACGGTGACGGGCCCTACCGCTCCTTGCAGCTGGCTCTTTCCATGGCGGAACGATATGGTTTTGCCACCACGAACTATGACAATTATGTGGGGACTGCGGATATTGATCCCGATCTTCCCCGTTATCTTGATATGCTGGCACACACGGATGTAGTACCCGCAGGGGAAGGATGGACTGTCACCGAGCCCTTCCATGTTATTGAAAAGGACGGACGTCTCTATGGCCGGGGCACCTCAGATGACAAGGGACCTCTTCTCTGTGCCATGTATGCCATGCGCGCCATCCGGGAAACCGGGATTCCTTTATCCAAAGGGGTACGTCTGATCATGGGTGCCGATGAAGAATGTGGTTCCAGCGATATCGACCATTACTATTCCCTGGAACCGGAAGCTGAAGTCACTTTCTCCCCCGACGGTGATTTCCCTCTGATCAATATAGAAAAGGGTCTCTTCCACGGAGAGATATCCCGTGTCGTCCCTGAGGATAAAACCCTCCCCAGGCTCCTCTCCCTGGAAGCCGGAATCGCGGTAAATGCCGTACCTCAGAAGGCAGTCCTTCGTTTTGAGGGGCTGGATACCGGTTCGGATGCCGTCCGGGAAGCCATGGAATCCGTCAACCGTCATTGTAAAGTAGAATGCAGCTTTACCGGGGACCAGGAGATCACCGTGATCGGTGCCTCCGCTCATGCTTCCACTCCGGAGATGGGAAGAAACGCCGGTCTTGCCGCAGTGCTCCTTGCCTGCAGGCTGCCCCTCCATGAATCGGAACAGATCAGCTGCTTAAAGAAGATCCCTCAATTGTTCCCCTATGGGATAACCGACGGATCAGGGATCGGGATCAATATGTCCGACCCGGAAAGCCATGACCTGACCTGTTCCCTCAACATTTATCACGTGGAACCGGGATATATGAAATTCATTTTTGATTCCAGAACACCGATCTGCGCTGTCAGGGAAAACTGTCAGGATGTAGCCGCAAAGTCGGTGGAAGAAGCAGGATTCGCCTGGAATACAGAAGGGATGATCCCGCCCCATGTGGTCCCCTCCGACTGTGAATTCATCCGCATTTTGTTAACAAGCTATGAGGATGTCACCGGTCTTAAAGGTGAGTGCATAGCCATCGGCGGCGGCACC
>CAJGDH010000034.1 GCA_904502145.1 uncultured Eubacterium sp. | reverse complement strand
GTGGGGATCTCTATCCCCGATGCAGCGGCGATCTCCCCCATGCTCTCAGAGAAACCGGCGAACATATCGTTCAGGCTCTTGTAGTTTTCCTCCACCTTGGCATCGGTGTAGGCCTTCCTCTCGGCATTGAGGGCCGCCTGGCTGGTCTTAAGGCCGTTCAGGTTCGCCTCGTAGGCGGCTTTATTGGACTGGGCCTTGTCCAGCTGCATATTGGCGTCGGCGATCTTCTTGTTGGTGGATTTCTGCTGTTTCTCCAGCTTCTTCTGCTGGGATTTCAGGGTGGATTTGCCGGAGCTGATCTCATCCAGACCGTCATCGATCTCCTCCTGGGCATCGTCCATCTTGTCTTCCACATAATTTTTCAGTTTTTTGTTGATCTTTTTGATCTTATCTTTATTCAGGCGGATCTCCACGGTATTGAAGATCCCGCCGGTAACCTGGACACTGGCTACACCGTCCTGCCTCTCCAGGTAAGGCTGGACATTATTCTCCGAAAATGTGGTGAGTTTCTTGATATCCTTCCCTTCATAGTTCACGTTGGCATAGAGGGTGGCCAGCATGTCCATGTTGATCTCCATGAGGTTGGGCGTCCCGCAGCCGTCGGGATAAGAGAGGGAATTCACTGCCTGGGACACTCTGACCAGGGCGGATTCCATATTGGTATCCTCCTCAAACTCCAGCATCACAAGTCCGTAGCTGTTGGAGGAGGTACTGATCACGTTCTTCACCCCGTTTATGGTGCCCAGGGCACTCTCCGTGGGTTTGATCACCTCGGCTTCCACCTCTTCGGGGGAAGCTCCCGGGTCCGTGATGATCACCGCCAGGTAGGGCAGTTCCATATCGGGAAGCAGGTTGGTCTGCATGCTTCCCAGACTGACATAACCGATAACGATGACGATCACGATGGTCACAAAAGTAAGAAAGGGTTTCTTCACAAATAATTTCGTCATATTCTTCTTCCTCTATCTGTGGGCAGGCCATGATCCGGCCGCAGGGATCACTCTGCCCTGCCCGGTTTCCGGCGATTTGATTCGGATACTTCTCTTTCTGAAAACAAAACGGTGCCTTCCATGTCCGGGAAATGTGTTTCTGCCGGCATAAAAAAATGACACCCTGTCATGAATTATATATGACAGGGTGTCATGTGTCAACTTCTTATTGTTTCAGATATTTACTGTACGGCAGGCTTTCCGGTCCTCCGCCGAGACAGTCGGGATCAGTACCCTTCCTTGATCCATTTGGCCACATCCAGGGCATGGTAGGTGATGATCATCTGGGCGCCTGCGCGCTTGAATCCGATCATGTTCTCCATGACGATCCTCTTCTCGTCGATCCAGCCGTTGGCGGCGGCAGCCTTGACCATGGAGTACTCACCGCTTACATTGTAGGTCGCCAGGGGCATGTCTGTCTCCTGGGAAGCCATCTTCAGGATGTCCATGTAGGCCAGGCCCGGTTTGATGATCAGGATGTCCGCGCCTTCATTGATATCATCCCACATATCCCTGAGTGCTTCTCTCGGATTGTGGTAATCCATCTGGTAGGTCTTCCTGTCACCGAATCCCGGAGCGGAATGAGCCGCATCACGGAACGGTCCGTAGTAGCCGGAAGCCATCTTGGCGGTGTAGGACATGATGGGCGTGGTCTGGAGGCCTGCCTCATCGAGAGCCTCACGGATGGCAGCCACATGTCCGTCCATCATGTTGGACGGGGCAACCATATCCGCGCCGGCCTGGGCACAGGTCACAGCGGTCTTGGCCAGAAGGGGCAGTGTCTCGTCATTGAGGATCTCACCGTCCCTGATCAGGCCGCAATGTCCGTGGGAGGTGTACTCGCACAGGCAGATGTCGGCGATGACGATCAGCTCCGGAAATACCTTCTTGATATGGCGGATCGCTTCCTGGATCACACCGTGCTCATTGTAGGCTTCGGAGCCTACTTCGTCCTTGTGGGCAGGGATGCCGAACAGGAGAATCCCTTTGACTCCTGCCTCGCGGATACGGTCCAGCTCCTCATCGATACGGTCGATACTGTACTGGTAGATCCCGGGCATGGACGCGATGGGGTTCTTCTGGTCCTCGCCTTCAACGACAAAAACCGGGTAGATCAGGTCGTCCGCGCTCACGGAAGTCTCACGGACCAGAGCACGCATGTATTCACTTGATCTCAGTCTTCTTCTTCTAAACATATCTTTCCTCCTTCAATAATGATACCTTCTTCAGATGAGTGTTTCGCTATATCTCAAGCCAGCTGATCATCCCGGGCCCAAGATCCTCCGTGGGCCGCGGGATAAAGCCGTGCTTTTTGTAGAATTCTTCTCTGCCCCTGGCGCACATGAGGCAGAACATCATGGTGGTATCCGGGATCCCCTCGTGGATGACGAAATCCTTAAGCAGATCCAGGAGCCTGCTTCCGATACCCTGTCCCTGGGCTTCCGGCCTGATGATCAGGTCCTGTACGTAGCAGATGATGGCGCCGTCTCCCACGATCCGGCCCATCCCCACGGCCTTCCCGCCCTGATATGCCACCAGGATGTAGAGGCTGTTGTCCAGGGCTTTTCTGGCCTGGTCCCGGGTGAGGGGTTTGAAATTTACGGATCTCCGTAATTCCAGGTAAGTGTCGATATCCAGTCTGTCTTCTACAAAATGTACCATGTTCCTGCTCTTTTCTGTGATAATTAGTCGGCGGTCCTCCGGAAATGAGTGGGTCGCGCCTCCAATGATGTAGAATACATCAAACAGGAACCATCCGCAAGGGAAAACTTCCGGATGTCGGTTTTCGCAGTTTTTTATCAGACGAGGAGGTCCTCGATCTCCTCCTCCGTCAGGATCCTTTCCAGGGAGAAAGCTTCCCGGGCTGCCTTCTTCAGGATGGTCTTTCTCACCGGTGCCTCCGGGCAGGTTTCCTTCAGCCTGAGCTTCAATTCCCCAAGCTGCCGGGCGATCTCCCCGTAATAGTCCGGGATCATCTCCTCGATCTCCTCACGGATCTTCTTGGAGACGACAGGGCTCTTTCCGTCGCTGTTGATGCCTATGCTGATGTCCCCTTTCTTCACCACGGAAGGGAAGAGGAAGGAACATTCTTCAGGGGCATCGATCACATTTACCAGGATGTGATGGTCGCGGCACCAGGAACCGATAAAGAGATTGACCATCCGGTTGTCGGTGGCCGCGATGACCAGGTCTTCCGCACCGATCAGTTCCCCCAGGGTATCCTCACCCATGGCTGTGATATCCAGGAGATGGATCTTTTCCTCCGGGAGAAGCCGGCGGAGCCGGGGCAGGACTTCCAGGGAGAAGACCTCCACCTGGGCATTATGTTTCAGCAGGATCTCAGCCTTACGGCATGCCACCTTTCCTCCGCCGAAAATCATGCATTTCCGGCGGGACAGTTCGATAAAGATCGGAAAATGTGCCATGGCCTATTTTTCGATCCCTTTGCGGGCGGATATTCCACGGTCAAAGGGATGTTTTCTCTTGCAGATCTCAGAGACATAATCGGCATGATCGATCAATCTCTGAGAGGGATTTCTTCCGCTCATTACCACTTCCAGGGAAACGGGTTTATGCTCGAGGAAATCAATGACCTTCTCCTCCGACAGAAGTCCCCTGTCGATGGCATAGAGGCTTTCGTCCATCACCAGCATATCATAATCCGGTGCCAGGGCGATCAGCTGATCCAGCATAGCGTCATTCTGGCGGTGAAGTTCTTCAAGCTCCTCCGGGGTCATACTGAACGTCCATTTTTTCATGGGCAGAGTGGGGATCACCCGGATTCCCTGGAGTTTATCGATGATCTTTCTCTCGCTGGATTTGTTGTCCTTGAGGAACTGATAGAGAAGTACTTTCTTTCCGCTGCCGCAGGCCCGGACGGTAAGCCCCATGGTACAGGAGGTCTTTCCTTTTCCGTCCCCACAGTAGAGGTGGACCAGACCGATGCCTGAAGTGTCATCCTTTATCCCTCCGCAGCCGATTCTGTTCTCGTCTTCCTCGTCCTCCTCATTGCCGCCGGTCTCCTCCGCTGAAGAGGCCTCGGCAGAGTCTCCGAAGAGGATCCGGTAGATCCGGTCCATATCCATATTGTTTCGGACCAGGTCCGCCAGTTTATCGTACTGGATCTCCTTGTACTCAGCAATGCTCAGCTCATCTTCCTCCGGATCGATGCCTTTTTCTTCCATGATCTGATGGACCAGGCCGAAGGCCAGTTCTTCATTGTCGAAGATCCCGTGGAGATAACTTCCCCAGATCCGGCCGTCCGGCGTCATGTAGGCATCCGTCCTGCCGTCCTCCAGCAGGATCATGGGGAGGGCCGTCCCCAGATTCTCCGTCACGCCCATATGGATCTCATAGCCTTCCACCACCCTCTTATCCAGGTGATAGATGTTGTGTTCTTCTTCGATGGTGCCATGGATCCGTGTCCTGGTCTTGTCCCCCTTAAAGATGGTGGAAATGTCCAGGAGTCCCAGTCCGCGCATATCGCCGCCGTGTTCCACGCCGTCCGGATCGTGGAGTTCCTTTCCCATGAGCTGGAAGCCTCCGCAGATCCCGATCACACGGGTGTTCCGGGCGCATCGTTTGATGGCGGATTCCAGCCCCGATTCGATGAGCCACTCCATATCCGCCATGGTATTCTTGGTTCCGGGCAGGATGATCAGGTCCGGATCTTCCAGTTCCCTCTTGTCGGTAACATAACGGAGGGAAACCCCCTTGATCAGTTCAAAGACACTGAAATCCGTAAAATTGGAGATATGGGGAAGGCGGATGACGGCGATGTCGATCCCTTCCTGCCGGGTCTTACGGTTGAGGCGGTCCGAGAGGCTGTCCTCATCGTCCACATCGATCTTCTCCATGGGCAGAACCCCCAGGACAGGTTTGTCCGTCAGATCTTCCAGCATCTTGAGGCCCGGTTTCAGGATCTCCACATCCCCCCGGAATTTGTTGATCACAATACCGCAGAAACGATCCTGGTCTTCCTGGGGCAGAAGTTTTATGGTTCCGTAGGCCGAGGCAAAAACCCCGCCCCGGTCGATGTCCGCCACCAGGATCACCGGTGCGTCGGCCATTTTGGCCATGCCCATATTCACGATGTCATTCTCTGCCAGATTGATTTCCGCCGGGGAGCCCGCGCCTTCGATCACCACGATATCATTTTCCGCGGCCAGATGGTTGAAGGCTTCCATCACGGCGGGTGCCAGGGAGTCCTTCATCTTGTAGTACTCTTGAGCACTCAGATTGTCATATACCTCGCCGTTAACGATCACCTGGGATCCCATGCTTGAGGTAGGTTTAAGGAGGATGGGATTCATCCAGTGGGTCGGTTCCACCATGGCAGCCTCAGCCTGCATGGCCTGGGCGCGCCCGATTTCCAGTCCTTCCCTGGTTATGTAGGAATTCAATGCCATATTCTGGGACTTGAAGGGGGCTACCCGGTAGCCGTCCTGCCTGAACACCCGGCAGAGGCCGGCTGTAACAAAGCTTTTCCCGGAATTTGACATGGTCCCCTGAACCATGATTGCTTTTGCCATAATCTTCCTCCTGATCTGTCATGTGTTTTTCTTATGTGTATAGGGGATAAGAATATCGCGCATCGCCCCGATCAGACGCCGGTTGGCCTCATGGTCCCGCACTGCGATCCGCCAGTAGTCTTCTCCCAGATTCACATAATTACTGCAGTTACGTATCATAAATCCCCTTTCCTCCAGCCGTCTGTCCAGATCCGTACATCCGGGGGCCCGGAAGAAGAGGTAGTTGGCCTGTCCGTCATAAACCTTTACCGGCAGGGCTTTCAAAGCTTCCTTCATGTAGGTCAGTTCGGCGGCGACCGCCTCCTTCACCTTCTTTTTATAGTCTTTCAGGGTCAGGGCACAGACCCCGGCCTTCTGGGCAATGGTGCTCACTGACCAGGACTGCCCTGCGTGGTTGACCGCTCCGATCACCCCGGGATCACTGCTTAAAAGGTATCCCAGCCGGATTCCCGGCACCGCGTACAGCTTGGTAAATGATTTGAGGATCATCAGGTGGGGATACTTCTCCAGATAAGGGATCAGGGTATGGGCCTCATCCTCCATGCAGATCTCGAGAAAACACTCATCCAGCAGGAGATGTACCCCTTCTTCTTCCGCCCTGTCCATCACCTTCAGAAGATACTCCCTGTCCAGCAGCAGTCCGGTGGGATTGTTGGGGTTGCAGAGGACAAGCATGTCCACATCCTGCCGGATCTTCGGCAGAAGGTCATCCCCGGGAAGGAGGGATTCCCCCATCCGATGGTAGACCATCTCTGCCCCAGCGGCGGTCAGGGCTTCCTCATATTCCACAAAAGCCGGCACAGGCAGAAGCACTCTCCGGGGTTTCAGTCCGAAAGCGATCCTGTAGAGGAGGTCGGCTCCCCCGTTTCCACAGGTGATCCATTCTTTCTTTACCCCGTCCGCCCGGGCGATGGCTTCCCTTAGTTCCGTACATTCCGGATCGGGATAATTGATCAGCCCGTCGATGGAGCCGATCACCGCTTCCCTGATCTCCTCCGGCAGCCCCAGGGGGCTGATGTTGGCGGAAAAATCCAGGATCCTCTCCTCCGGGATCCCCAGTTCCTTCGCCTTTTTGTATATATTTCCGCCATGTGCGTCCTTCTTCATCTTCAAAATCCTCTGTCACAAAATCATCCTGCCTGCCAGAAAACCCATAAGCGCGGTGATCCCGCAGCCCAGGGCAAGCATAAGAAAAGCACTGACATACAACAGCCGGTTGGTCTTCCGGATATCTTCGTACTCCACCGGACGGATGTCATCACCGATGGTCGGTTTCACCACGGGTTTCCCGAAATACATGTGGGTCCCTCCCAACATGATGTTAAGGGCTCCCGCCGCCACCGCTTCCGTCTGGGCGCTGTTGGGGCTCAGATGGTTGAACCTGTCCCTCCGGAAGATCCGGACCGCTCCCCGGGCATCGTAACCCAGGAGGGCGGAAGCGATGATCATCAGTACCGCCGCGATCCTGGCCGGGATAAAGTTGCAGATGTCATCCAGCCGGGCGGATGCGTGTCCGATATGGATCAGTTCCTCATTCCGGTAAGCCACCATGGAATCCAGGGTGTTGACCGCCTTGTAGGCAAACCCCAGGGGGGCTCCTCCGAGGGCGATGAAGAACAGGGGCGCGATCACGCCGTCTGCCGTGTTTTCCGCGATGGTCTCCACATCCGCCTTGGCAATCTCACTCTCGTCCAGATCCATGGTATCCCTGCCCACCAGGTAGGAGATCTCCTTTCTGGCTCCTTCCAGGTCTCCCTCCTTAAGGCGATGGTAGACTTTCATGGACTCCCTCTTCAGGCTCTTTGTGGCCATGATCTGGTAGATGAAGAAGGTTTCCAGGGCAAAAGCCAGCATGGGGTGGATCATGTCTGCCAGGATCAGTAATCCCCAGATGACCATAAATGTCCCCATGACGATCACCGTTGTAAGAAAATAACCGGCAAGCAGTTCCGCCTTCTCCTTCCGGGGCAGGCCCTTGCTGAGGGCCTCCTCATAGGAACATCCGTAGATCAGCCCCTGGAGGCCTCGTTTTATTTTGTTGATAAACCATCCGATGATCTGCACCGGATGGATAAGTCCGTGGGGATCCCCGAAGATCAGGTCGAGGACAAACCCCAGGATCATTGCATAGATCAGTTTCATATTCATCAGTCAAACTCGCTCGCCATCTCCACAAAACGCTCCGCCAGGGCTTTGCAGTTGTGGAAATAGAAATGGGGGTAGCCCGCCAGGATCCGCCCCTGTGCATAGAGTCCTTCCCAGCGCCTTCCCGTAGATTTTTCCATGATCGCCGCGTCCCCTCTGCGCTCCGCTTTGGAGTAGTGGAATTCATGGACGCGGATCTGTTCTCCCTGCCGGATAAAGGGATTGTCCTTAAGGCCGGTGAGGGTCACGTAGCCGAAATCCATGGAGAGGCGCGTAGTCATCTCCACATCCGTATGGATCAGGCCCAGCATGGGCATAGCCGATCCGTCGGTCTCCACCAGATTGTCACAGACATACATGAAGCCGCCGCATTCGGCGAAAACCGGCTTACCGCAGGAAGCCGCTTCCCGGATGGATTTCTTCATCTCCTCATTTTCCGAAAGCTGTTTCCTGTAAGTCTCCGGATAACCGCCTCCCAGATAGATGCCTCCCACCTTCTCCGGGAGTGCCCGGTCATTTACCGGGCTGAAATAGACCAGCTCGGCCCCCATCTGCTCCAGGATCTCCAGGTTCTCCCTGTAATAGAAGCAGAATGCCTTGTCCATAGCCACGGCGATCCGGGCCTTTTTTATTCCGGGCAGAGGAGGTTTTTCCGCCCGGGGCAGGGCCGGTGCAGCTGCGCCGATCCTCAGGATCTCCTCCAGGTCGATCCCCTCCTCGGCGGTCCGGCCAAGTATATCGATGACCTCATCCAGATTCCTGATCTCCGCGGCTGTCATGAGGCCCAGGTGCCTGCTGCCGATGTGGATTCCTTCCCTGGGAGGAAAATAACCCACTACCTTAACCGGCAGGGCCTTCTCGATCTCCGGCTTCATCATCCGGTACATTCCCTTGCTGCAGCGGTTGAGGATCACACCCTTCACCGGATTTTCCCGGTACTCGATCAACCCTTTGATCAGGGGGATCATGGTGTGGGACATTCCCTTTACATTCAGGATCAGGATAACCGGGGTTTCGGTTTCCACAGATACGGTATATGTACTTTTCTCCGAAGAGACACCGATCCCGTCATAGTAACCCATGACACCTTCCGCCACCGTGAAACCGGCATCCGCACTGTCCTTGGCCATCAGAAAGCGGAGGTCTTCTCCCGTGGAGAAGAAAGGATCCAGATTGCGGCAGTCCCTCCCGGTGATATGGCTGTGCAGCATGGGATCGATATAGTCCGGCCCGCACTTGTAGGGCTGGACCCGGATCCCCCTGTCCGTCAGTGCTTTCAGCACTCCGCAGGTAATGCTGGTCTTCCCGCACCCGCTGTTGGCTCCGGCAAAAAGGACGCGGGGCATATTTACTGTTCCCTTCATGGTCATTTCCTTCTTTATCATCTCAGGCTTTTTCAGCCTTTTCCTCCGGGCGGCGGATCAGGACCATGGTGATCCCTGCCTTCCGGCAGGCCTCCACTTTGACGTCAACCCCGCCCGTCTTTCCGCTGTCTTTGGAGACCATGACCCGGGCCTTGGTCTCCCCGATCAGCCGGAGGTTGTCCTCCACTGAATAGGGAGGCATCTCCCCAAAGACATGGTCATCCGGATAACCGGCTTTCCGGCATCCTTCATAGGAAGTTTCTGTATCCAGGACACGGACATAGAGCCGTTCTCTGCCCCCGGTGACGCCGCGGGCATATTCCCCGCAGGTATTCACCCCGGTGGTCAGCAGGATATTTCCCTGCAGACCGTTTAGGACTTCGATGGCTTCCCGGGTGTCCGCCACGGAGAGGATCCGGTCATAATCATAAGTCAGGTCCTTCCGCTCGTAGCGCTCATAGGGGATCCCCAGGATCCCGGCGGCCTCCTTGACCGTCTCGGTGACGATCCTGGCAAAGGGGTGGGAGGCGTCGATGATCCTGTCGCAGGGACAGGTCCGGAACAGGTCCAGAAAACCTTCCAGGTCCAGTCTTCCGATATGGATATCGATCCCGTACTCCACCAGCATTTCCGCCCCAAGGTCCGTGGCGACACAGGCCAGCACTTTCTTCCCTTCCTTCAGTTGTTCCACGATCACATCCCTCGATTCGGAGGTGCCTGCGATCACAATGGTATCATAATTCATCCTTGATGATCATCGTTGTAAAATAACCGTATTCCCTGTCCGGGTCAAGCGGCCCAACGTATTCTCCTTCCATCCCCACGTTGCTTAATATCACGGCATTCTTTTCTTTTCCCCGGGATACCAGGAGGTCGTAGACCTCTTTCACCTTGCTGCCCACCTTCATGATGACCAGATTGTCATAGACCGCCAGGGCTTTTTCCACCTGATCCAGGCCTTTTAAGGAAGGGATCATGCCGAATCCTTCCTCACCCTCCACGATGGAGACGTTGGCCCGGCTGGCTCCCGCGCAGAATGCGGGGATCCCCGGGATCATCTGCACATCGTATCCGGCCTTGAGCAAAGGTTTATGGACGTAGGAATAGGTACTATAGATGCCGATGTCTCCCAGAGCCAGCATGGCTATGGTCTTCCCTTCATCCAGGATCCCCATGATCTCCTCCGTGGCCCTCTTCCGGCATTCTTCCCGTTTATTTTTGTCTTTATCCATGGTGAAGAGCACCCTGCGGACCTTCTCCTCCGGGATGGGTACCGCACCCCTGGCGATATCCAGGGCCACACTGTCCTCCCCCTCTTTTTTCACGGGGACGGCGACGATATCGCACTCTCCGATCAGTCTTTTTGCCTTCAGGGTCAGCAGTTCAGGGTCTCCCGGCCCCACGCCGATCCCGTATAATCTTCCTTTCATTGAACTCTCCTGTCTTTTGTTTCTCATCTTTCCCCGGGCCAGGCCTTCCCGATGCCCGGTCAGTCATCCGGTCATCCCTTCCTGCCAGGCCTCAGATCTGTTCGGCCTCTTTCATGTGTTCAGCGAAAAGCCGGGCGATCCCGTCGATCTCTCCCAGGCCTTTCATGATCACTTCCGTCCCGATACCGTTTGTTTCGATCACGGATTTCCAGGAATCTTCCTCATCCCCTGCCAGGTCTTCCTGAACATGGAGTCCCGCCACGATCAGGAGGGGCATAAGGATGGCCTTTTCGATCCTGTTTCTTTTCAGTCTTCTGACGATATAGTCCAGGCGGGGGAATCCTTCCACGGTCCCCACAAAGGTCCTCTCGAATCCCATATCCCTCATCATGTCCTCAAACATGAAGTAGGTATTGTTCGCCTGATGTTCCGACCCGTGGCCCATGAGGACGAGGGCTTCCCCGAAATCCAGGGGGCGGGGCAGTTCAGCCATCAGGGCAGTACATACCTTCTCGTAGTCCCGCTCATCCGTAAGCAGGGGTTTGCCGATCCTGATGACGGGGATCCGGTCCCTGTATTTCAGCAGGGAGGCCGTCAGCAGGTCATGTTCGATCCCGCCGATAATGTAGGTAGGTTGGCAGACAAGTTCTTCATATCCTTCGGCTGACAGGTATTCCAGCACCTCTGCGGGGGTGGGAATATCAAGCCCTCTGGTTTTCTTCAGTTTGCGGATGATAAATCCCGAGGTGAATGCCCGGAAAAAATCATATCCCGGAAAAGCTTTTTCGCAGGTTTTCTCAATATTTATGATCGCCTTCTCGGCCCCTTCAAGACTGGTACCGAAGCTGACGACCATCACAGCCTTTTTTGCCATCTCATTTTCCTCCTACATGGGCGGTGAAAAGCATCACCGGATTGTTGGTATCCACGATATGGTAGCGGCCGATCTTTCTCCCCCGGCCCACCGTCGCCTGGATCACATCGTAATCCGGATCATACCTGCCCAGTATCTCGCTTGTCTCAGCGATGGTTTCTATGGTTACCGCAGATACCGTCACCTGGACGGGGCTGCCGAAGGACGCGATGGTCTCCATGATCCCGGAAAGCTTTCCGGTACTGCCCCCGATAAAAACCTTGTCGGGTGCTGGCAGCTTTTCCGCTTCCAGGGCCGCATCTCCCTCCCAGATCTGAAGGTTATCCGCAGAAAATTTCTCTTTGTTCTTCCTGATCAGGGCCAGGGCCCTCTCATTTTTCTCCACGGCGTGCACCTGGCCGAAGGGCACCTGTCTGGCACACTCGATGGAGACGGAACCGGTCCCGGCACCGATATCCCACACGACATCATCCGGTCTCAGTTTCATCTTGTGGAGGATCAGCACACGGATCTCCTCCTTTGTCATGGGTGTCTTATCCCTCTCAAAATCCTCATCGGACAGAAAACAGGGTCTTCTTACCTCCCGGGGGGAGGGATTTTTGATCATGACGACACAGAGGGAAGGGAATTCTTTCCCCACCATCTCGGAAGGGGTTCCGCTCACCAGCATCTCATCCTCGTAGGACAGGTTGGAACCCGCAAAGACCGTCACATCATCCAGTCCGTAATCAAGCATGATCTGTGAGAGCCAGGCCGGTCCCTGTTCCTTGCTGCAGAGGAAAAATAC
>CAJGDH010000033.1 GCA_904502145.1 uncultured Eubacterium sp. | reverse complement strand
TATTCATCTATGTGGGAGGGGAATCGGATGCCTGGGTCACAGATACCCTCAATAATATAAAAGATAAAAAGACCAGAGTGATCAATCTTCTGGAGATATTGGGGGATACGGCTAAAGAGGAAGAGACGGTGGAGGGGATGCAGTCCGAAGAGACAGAAGAAGAACAGGCCGCCCCGGCCCGGGACGAGCATGTCTGGCTGTCCCTTCGCAACGCGGCTGCCCTTACGGATAGAATATGTCAGGTAATGTCGGAAGCCGACCCGGAACACAGTGCTGTCTATCAGGAAAATGCATCGGCCTATATCGGGGAACTGGACCGGCTGGACAAAGAATATCAGGACACGGTATCCGCAGCCAGGATCAGGACCCTGCTCTTCGGCGACCGCTTCCCTTTCCGCTACATGACAGAAGATTACGGACTTGAGTATTACGCCGCATTTCCGGGATGTTCGGCGGAGACGGAAGCAAGCTTTGAGACCATTACATTTCTTGCGGAAAAAACAGATGAGCTCTCCCTGAACGCGGTATTGACCATAGAAGGGACGGACCACAGGATGGCGGAGACCATCGTTTCCAATACAAAGACCGGGGATCAGAAGATCCTCACCCTGAATTCCATGCAGTCCGTATCCGGGGAAGACATTGACCGGGGGGCGGACTATCTTACCATCATGAAAGAAAACCTTGCAGTCCTTAAGGAAGCACTGCAGTAGGAGGAAAATATAATCATGTCACTGATTACCATAAAGAACCTTTCCTTGGGTTATGATGCCCAGGCTCTTGTGGAGGATCTGAACCTCAGTATCAATGCCGGGGATTATCTTTGTATCCTGGGTGAGAACGGGTCCGGAAAATCCACCTTTATGAAAACCCTGCTCGGCCTGCAGGAACCCATCAGCGGTGAGATCCTGGCCGGGGACGGGCTTAAGCGGAGTGAGATCGGCTATCTGCCCCAGCAGACTGTGGTGCAGAGAGACTTTCCCGCCTCCGTGAGGGAGATCGTCATGTCCGGTTTTCTGGGAAGGCACGGCCTGCGTCCATCCTATACAAAAGAAGAGAAGATGCAGGCAAAAGAAAACATGGAACAGATGGGCATCGCAGACCTGGCCGACCGCTGCTACAGAGAGCTGTCCGGCGGACAGCAGCAGAGGGTATTGCTGGCGAGAGCCCTCTGTGCCACGAGAAAGCTTCTTCTTCTGGATGAACCTGTCTCCGGGCTGGATCCCAGGGCCACCGCCGAGATGTATGAGCTGATCCGTGATCTGAACCGGGAGGGGATCACCATCATCATGATCTCCCATGATATCGAGGCGGCCCTGAATTATGCAAGCCATATCCTGCACATAGGGGACCGGGTCTTTTTCGGAACGAAAGAAGAGTATACAGGCAGCAAGGCGGGAAGACTTTTTCTGCAGCAGGACCTGATCCGGAAGGAGGCAGAAGATGAGTAAACTGATCATGTACATGGAATATCCCTTTGTCAGGTATGCCTTGATCGTGGGGGTACTGATCGCCCTTTGTTCCTCCCTGCTGGGAGTGCCCCTGGTCCTGAGAAGGTTCTCCTTTATCGGAGACGGACTGTCCCATGTAGCCTTCGGCGGTATAGCCATCGCGGCGGTACTGAACCTGACCAACGAGATGCTCCTGGTGCTTCCTGTCACGGTAGTTTGCGCGATCCTTCTTCTCAGGACAGGAAAAAATACCAGGATAAAAGGAGACGCGGCCATCGCCATGATCTCTGTCGGAGCCCTGGCACTGGGTTACCTGCTGATGAATATATTTTCAACATCCCCGAATCTGTCCGGGGACGTCTGCAGCACCCTGTTCGGGTCCACCTCCATTCTGACCCTGACGGGGAAGGAGGTAATCCTCTGTATTATTCTTTCCCTGGCGGTTATCGTCATCTTTGCCCTCTTTTATCATAAGATTTTCGCGGTGACATTTGACGAGGATTTCTCCAGAGCCACCGGAACGAATACGGAAGCCTATAATCTGCTGATCGCAGTAATCACGGCAGTGATCATAGTCCTGGCCATGAACCTGGTGGGATCCCTGCTTATCTCAGCCCTGGTGATCTTTCCCGCCCTTTCCGCCATGAGGCTTTTCAAAAGTTTCAGGATGGTCACCTTATTTTCCGCAGGCTTATCGGTTGTCTGTGCCTTTTCAGGGATACTGATCTCCATCCTGGCGGGAACACCGGTGGGGTCCACCATTGTCGCCGTGGATATCCTGGCTTTTTTGTGCTGTTGTCTTGCAGAGAGGTGTCTGGTCAGGGCCTGATGATAGAACTGATGATTCAATAATACGGAGAAAAAGTGTGATATGGAAGAAAAAAGAAACGAGGAAAGATCACTGCTGATGCTGGTGACCGCCATGCTGATCTACGGCACCATCGGTGTATTCAGAAGAAACATCCCCCTGTCCTCGGGGCTGCTGGTCTTCTGGAGAGGGCTGCTGGGAGGAACCTTCCTGCTGGTCTATCTGGGACTGACCCGAAGAGGCCGGAGGAAAGAGATAGCATCCATGGGGGCCGGTAAGGTTCTTCTGTTTATCCTTACCGGTATGTTTATCGGCATTAACTGGATGCTCATGTTTGAAGCCTATAACTATACTACGGTTGCCGCAGCGAGCCTCTGCTATTATATGGCACCCATTATCGTCATCCTGCTCTCACCCCTGCTGCTCAGGGAAAGACTTACCCTGAAGAAGGGAATCTGCGCTCTGGTGGCGATCATGGGAATGGTCCTGGTCTCCGGCGTACTCGGAATCTCTCCGGAAGAAGCCGGGCAGGCAGGGCAGCTTAAGGGCATCGCCCTGGCTCTGGGAGCGGCTGTTTTATATGCGTCGGTAGTGATCATGAATAAAAAGGTGGGAAAGGCTGACATCTACTGGAGAACCATCATCCAGCTCCTGTCTGCCGCTCTGGTGATGATCCCCTACCTTATATTTACCGGAGGATTCAGGACAGGTCCCGTTGCTCCATCGGCCCTGGTCCTTGTCCTTGTGCTGGGCATCATCCATACCGGTATTGCTTATACCTTGTATTTCGGAAGCATTGAAGGGCTGAAAGGGCAGACGGTAGCCATCTTCAGTTATATTGATCCCGTGTTCGCCATGTTTCTGTCCGCAGTCATCCTCCATGAATCCTTAAGCCCTGCAGGGGGTTTGGGAGCAGTAATGATCCTGGGTGCTGCCATCCTCAGTGAGGTGTAATTTAAAAATGAGACTATTTATTGCAATCAATTTTGATCAGAAGATGAAAGATGCCCTTGAGGACCTGCAGGAGGGACTCAGGGCCCGGGGGATACGCGGAAACTATACCAGGACCGAGAACCTTCATCTCACCCTGGCCTTTATCGGAGAATACAAAAACCCCGGGACCGTACTGGATATCCTGGAAGGGATACCTTTTGAACCATTTACGGTCAGTCTGGAGGGCATCAGATATTTCAGGGACATGATCTTTGCGGATATCTCTCCCTGCCCCCCGCTTGAGAAAACCGTCAGGGAGCTTCGAAGGGCACTGGGCAGAAATGACATCCCCTTCGACCGTAAGAAATTTTCACCCCACATCACCCTGGTGAGAAAGGTATCCTACTCCCACGACAGACCGGTCCTTCCTTCTGCTGCCTCCCGTCAGGGGACAATGGTGGACCGGATATCCCTGATGAAGTCGGAAAGAGGTAAGAAAGGGATGATCTATACGGAACTGGGCAGTCTGGGAGAGGAAGGAGTTTTTCTATGCTGAAAGTAGTGAACGGGCAGATTTATCTGGATAATGACACCATGGATTACATACGTTTCGGCTCCGGAAGTAGGGTCATGGTCCTGATCCCGGGTGTGGGGGACGGACTGAAGACCGTCAGGGGAATGGCTCTTCCCTTCGCATTTTTATACAGGATCCTGGCCAAAGATTTTACGGTCTACATGTTCAGCAGGAGAAACAGGCTGGCTCCCGGTACCGGGACCCGAGAGATGGCAGAGGATCTTGACCGGGCCATGGAGATGCTTGGCATCCGGACCGCATCGGTTATGGGGATATCCCAGGGGGGAATGATCGCCCAGTGGCTGGCGGTGGATCATCCGGATAAAGTGGAAAGACTGGTGCTTGCGGTGACACTGGGAAGACCGAATCCCAAGGTCAGAAGGGTCATCGGCCGCTGGATGACCATGGCGGAGAAAGGGGAATACAAGAAGATCATGCTGGATACCGCCCGGCGTTCCTACACCCCTTCCCGGCTGAAAAAAATCAGAGGGATGTACAGTCTTCTCGGCAACGTCGGGAAACCGAAATCCTTCGGCCGTTTTCTGGTCCAGGCACAGTCCTGCCTGACTCATGACGCGTGGGATGATCTGGACAGGATCACCTGCCCCACCCTGGTGATCGGAGGGACGGAAGACGGGATCGTCACAGGTCAGGCTTCCGTGGAACTGGCGGAGAAGATCCCGGGAAGTGTCCTTCATATGTATGATGGCCTGAGCCACGGGCTGTATGAGGAAGCGAAAGATTTTCTGCCCCTGGTGATGGCTTTTTGCTCCGGGAAGGTTCCCGGAAAGCCGCAGCGGTGCGGAAAGACGAATAAGAAAAGAAGACCGGCTTTTGCCGGAAGGAAGATCAGGGTACGGAGTAAGAATGAAAAAAGAAGATAAAACCAATGTAATGAGGGTCCTGGACCAGAAAAAGATCACTTACACCGGCCACAGCTATGTGGCTGATCCCACTTTGACCGGTGAGCAGATCGCCGGGATCCTGGGTGAAGATACGAGGCAGGTTTTCAAGACCCTGGTAGCCGGCGGGAAATCAGGAAAATATTACGTCTTTGTGATCCCGGTGGAATGCGAACTGGACCTGAAAAAAGCAGCCAAAGCAGCTGGGGAGAAATCTGTTTCCATGATCAGGCAGAAAGAACTTCTTCCCCTCACCGGATATGTCCACGGGGGATGTTCTCCCGTGGGGATGAAAAAGCAGTTTCCCACCTTCATCCATGAGACCGTGAAGGACTGTCCCCGCATCTTCGTCAGTGCAGGAAGGGTGGGGGCCCAGATCGAACTTGATCCTGCGGACCTGATCAGGCTCATCCGCTGCAGGACGGCTGACCTGGTGTGATACCTGCATAATTATTCAGGATGATCCCGGAGAATTGCAAAAAATGATTGCATATTCCTACGGTGCTGGGGTATAATGTATTTCTGTGAATAACTGGAGAGGAGACTAAGTATGACAACATTCAGATACGCCATGTTGAACAATATCGCTCAGGACGGACTTGAACGTCTGGGAGAAAACTTCGTGGAGGTTAAAGACGCTCATGAAGCAGAGGGTATCCTTGTGCGTTCCGCCAAGATGCATGACATGGATTTTTCCGATAATCTTCTTGCCGTAGCCCGCGCAGGTGCCGGTGTGAATAATATCCCCGTAAAAGATCTTGCAGAGAAAGGCATCGTCGTTTTCAATACACCCGGTGCCAATTCCAACGCGGTGAAGGAGCTGGTGATCGCTGTTCTGATCCTTGCTTCCCGCAATATTATCGACGGGATCAACTGGGTGCGCGCCCACATGGATAATCCGGATATCGCCGCCCAGGTGGAGAAGGAGAAGAAACAGTTTGCCGGGACCGAGATCAAAGGAAAGAAGCTCGGTGTCATCGGTCTGGGAGCCATCGGCGCCAAGGTGTCCAAGGCAGCGGTCTCCCTGGGCATGGACGTATTCGGGTTCGACCCCTTTATCGATGCCGAGAAGGCACTTAAGATCAACAAGAAAATGAATTATCTTACCGACCTGGATGAGATCTACAGGAATTGTGATTACATCACCATTCATGTGCCTGCCATGGAGTCCACCAAAGGCTACATCGATGCGGACGCGGTCCGCGAGATGAAGGACGGCGTTGTGATCCTGAATATGGCCAGGGACGTCCTGATCGATGAGAACGCGGTCCTCGAGGCACTTGATGCAGGGAAGGTACGCTACTATGTATCCGACTTCCCCAACGCCACGGTAGCCGGCCATAAAAACTGTATAACCATTCCCCATCTCGGAGCATCCACGGAGGAAGCAGAGAAAAACTGTGCCGTGATGGCCTGCAACGAGCTGAAGGATTACCTGGAGAACGGAAATATCACCAACAGTGTGAATTTCCCCAATGTGGATGCCGGGAAATGTATCTACGATACCCGTGTCCTCATCCTTCATAAAAATATCCCCGGAATGATCAAGAAACTCTCCCACATCATCGGTGACGAGGGGATCAACGTGGCCGAGATGACCAACCGGTCCAGGAACGGCTATGCGGTGACCATACTTGACCTTGATTCCGGAATCTCGGAGGAGAGCAGGGAAACCCTGGCTTCCATCGAGGGAGTCTACAAGATCAGGGTGATCAAATAAATGTAAATCTGAATTCTGAATAATGAAAGACAAAAAACAGACGGTTTGATGCCGTCTGTTTTTTTTTGGAGAAATTTAATGAAAAAGAATTCTGTATTGCTTTGCTTCACGATGAACAATATAAATGAAAAGTGTGAATGGCCTGTGTAAAAAATGTGAAAGAAATGTGTTCTCATTCATTTTTCTTTCATTTTTCTGTGATATATATTAGATACAGATCAAAAAAGGTCTGTTTTAAATCTTGCCGGTTCCGGCCGGAAGGCAGGAGGGAATTTCTCATGAGAATACTGATCGTAGAAGATGAACACAACCTGAACCGTGTTCTGACCAAACACCTGAAGAATAAAGGTTACAGCGTGGATTCCTGTCTGGACGGGAGAGAAGCCCTGGAATATATAGAGGTGACTGAGTACGACCTGGTCATCCTGGATGTGCTTCTTCCCGGCATGAACGGGTGGGAGATCCTGAAGAAGATCCGTGCCCGGGATACGGATACGTCCGTTCTGATGCTGACTGCCCTGGATTCCACGGAAGATAAAGTGAGGGGGCTTGACGGCGGAGCAGACGATTACCTGACAAAACCCTTTGCTCTGGAAGAGCTTCTGGCCAGGATCCGTCTGGTCACCAGGAAGCGGCACGGCAGCCGCAGTAATGTCTATACCCTGGCAGATCTGTCGGTGGACTGTGACAGCCGGAGGGTCACCAGAGGAGGCAGGGAAATCATTCTGTCCGGCAAGGAGTTCTCCATGCTGGAATATATGATCACCCACCCCAACATTGTCCTTTCCAGAGAAAAGATGCTGAACCATCTCTGGGATTATGATTATGAAGGATCATCGAATATGATCGATGTATATATCCGGCACCTGCGGAAGAAGATCGACCAGGGGTTTGACCGGAAACTGATCCACACCGTAAGAGGCACAGGTTATGTGATGAAGGAGGAGCCATGAGCAGATTATCCATAAGGGCCAGGGTCGCACTCTGGTATACATGCTCTCTGATGGCCATCCTGGCGGTGGCGGGATTCCTGTTGATCCTGGCGGGAGACAGGCTTATCCTGGGGGAACAGAAAAATACCCTGGTTTATGCTGTCGATGATACTTTGAATGACGTCAGGGTCGTGGAAGGCCGGCTTGTCATTGACAGGGATATGGTCTATTACCGTGACGGGGTCTCCATCCTTCTCTACCGGGATGACGGTACCCGGCTCTCCGGTCTGCTCCCTGAATATCCTCTGCCGGAGATGCCTTTTGAGGCAGACCGGGTACGAAAGTTCAGTGAGGGGGAAAGTGCGGTCTTTGTCTATGACCGGCTGATCGAGAATTCCCACACCGGGAAGATATGGGTCAGAGGGATCGCTTCTGCCCGGATCAGGGATATCGATCCTTTGGCGGCCAGGATACTCAATCTTTTTCTGATCATCCTTCCGCTGCTTGTCCTCATCGCTTTCGCAGGAGGCTGGTGGCTGACCCGGCAGGCTTTCGCCCCCCTGGGGAAGATCATCGATACCGCCCGGGGAATCCGGGAGAGCGGAAAACCGGACAGGAGGATCGGTCTGGGGGATCCGGGAGATTCCGATGAGATCCGCAGGACTGCCGCGGAATTCGATCTTATGCTGGACAGGATCGAAGACAGTTTCGCCATGGAGAAACAGTTTACCAACGATGCCAGCCATGAACTGAGGACTCCCATCGCCGTGATCCTGGCCCAGAGTGAGTATGCCCTGGACAATCCGGAGGACAGGGAGGAAACAGAGGAATCCCTGAAGGTGATCAGGAAGCAGGCGGTTCAGATGTCCGAGCTGGTTTCAAGACTTCTGATGATCGCCCGGGCAGACCGGGGCATCGAACCTCTGAAAAAAGAGTCCGTTGATCTTTCCCTTCTGGCGGAAGAGTCTATGGACCGGTTCAGGGAAGAAGCGTCCCGCCGGGGGATCCGGCTCGGGATCCGGGCCGAGGAATGCTGTTATATGAAGGGTAATCCTCATTTCCTGGGAAGGATGATCGACAATCTGATCGACAATTCCCTGAAATACGGTATCCCGGGCGGAGAGACCCTGATCCGGGTATTCCGGGAAGAACAGAAGCTTGTCCTTACTGTGGAGGATAACGGGATAGGGATGGAAGAGGATGAACTGCCCCGCATCTGGGAGAGATTTTACCGGGTCCGGCATGTGGCCGGATATTCCGGGGCTCCTTCTGACAAAAAGGATCTACCTGCAGGGATGACGAAAGAGGAGCCGGACTCCGGTATGGGTCTCGGACTTCCTCTGGTCAAAAGGATCGTCGAGGAGCATGACGGCCAGATCACCGTCACCAGCAAACCGGGAGAGGGAACCACATTTCGGATCGTATTTCCCGCTCTTGCGGAGCATGAAGGATAGAATATCAAGGAGGATGACCAATGGGAGTTTTGAGAAGAAAGACCCTTATTCCCCTGATCGGAATAGTGATCGTACTGGCGGCTGCCATCGCATTTTCTTCCCTGGCTGTCCGTCCGGCGGATAAAGAACTCAGGGTGAGCACCGAGGAAGCAAAAAAGATCGCCCTGGCGGACGCAGGAGAGAATGAGGATCAGGTTACATTTACCAGGGTGAAAGCGGAGCCGGAGGAGAAGACTCCGTTTTATCAAGCGGAATTCTATACAGATAACCGCGAATATAAATATGAGATCGATGCGGAAAGCGGGGAGATCCTGAATAAAGAAGTATCGGCCTATCACAGTGTGAGGGAAGGACAGAAGGAATCCGGTTCTGCCGATGCGCAGCCGGACCGGAAGGATTACGGCAGTCTGATCGGGGTAAATAAAGCCCAGCAGATCGCTCTGGCTTCCGCAGGACTTAAAGAAAACGAGGTGGTCTTCGAGAAGAGCAGGCTTGGGACGGAGGATGGGAAGGTGATTTATGAGATCGATTTTTCCAAAGGCAGGACAGAATATGAGTATGACATTGATGCATACGACGGTACTGTACTGGAGAGAGACATCGAAGAACTGATCCCTGCTGTCAGCAAAAAGTCTGCCGACGGGGATGAGCTGTCAGCGACGGAGGATGATGACAGCGATGATCCTGATGACGCAGATGATGACGATAACGATAACGACGATAACGATAATGATGACAACGATGATGACGATGAAAAGGAGGATGCAGATGATGACTAAAAGGAAAAAGATATCCGGACTGCTGGCCATGATGCTGACCTTATCCATATTGAGTGTTTCAGCTCTCGGAGCTGCGGCATCACCGAAAATTGATTCTGTGGAATACAAGGGGAAAAAGAAGATCGAGGCAGAGTTTAAAGGACATGTTGAGATGAAGGATCCGGCGGTAAAGGTTACGGATACTTCCGGAAAGAAATATACCGCGTCCGTGGTCAAACGGGACGAAGACGATATCACATTTTCCGTGGCGGGATTAAAGACCGGGAAGAATTACCGGTTTGAGATATCAGGCATCCGTAAGGCAGGTGCCGAAAAGTACACCACAGTAAAAGGAAAATTCAGGATTGCTGCTAAAACGGAGGTCCTGACAGAACATATCGACTATGACAGAGAGGACCGGGAAGTCACTTTTGAATTCCAGGGGAAGGTCAGGTGGAAAAAAGCCAAAGTGACCATCAAGGATTCCAAAGGCAGAAATATGGTGAAAAAGATCAAAGAGAAAGACAGCGATGAGGTGGAGGTGTCCGTGAAAAAACTGACTCCGGGGAAAAAATACACCTATAAGATCTCCGGTGTTGCCCGGAAAGGCAGCAAAAAATACAGGACAGTGAAAGGAAGTTTCAAACCGTGAAAAAATAAAATTTAATATTGGTTACAGACATAATTTGTGGTAGAATCGTATATGTGTCGGTTTCAGAAGCCGGCTTAAGGAATTTTTTCCGGGTCAGGAAAACAATCCGTGTGATACAGAGGAAGACAATGAAAAAAAAGATAGTGAAAGAGTGGATCCGTATCGTTCTGGGTCTCATGGTATTCTCCCTGGGTGTGCATATGACCATATATGCCAATATCGGACTGGCCCCCTGGGATTGTCTGGGGATGGGGATCGCCAGACATACTCCGTTTAATTACGGCATTTCCATGACCCTGATGTCCGTCATTATCCTTGGCATCGATATCCTTCTCAAGGAAAGGATAGGATTCGGGACGATCATAGATGCGCTCCTCACCGGCAATTTTATCCAGATTTTTAATTATGCCAATCCATTTCCGGAGAATCATCATTTGTTTGCCGGTATCTTCATCATGCTGACAGGATTTGTTTTCATGGCGCTGGGGATGTGGATCTACATGAGTCAGGAGCAATGCTGTGGGCCCAGAGATGCCCTACTGGTGGGGATGGGGAAAAGGATGTCCCGGATCCCCATCGGCTTTGTGGAAGTGATCCAGTGGGCCGTGGTATTGCTTGCCGGTTATCTGCTGGGAGGACCTGTCGGAATAGGCACTGTGATCAGTACCTTCGGGACCGGTCTTGTCATGCAGTGTGTTTATTCACTGATCAGATTTGAACCAAGGACACTTAAACATAAGGACGTGCTCCAGGTGCTGAAAATTATGTCTGAAAAAGAAAGGGGAAATGTATGAAAATGAAAATGAAACCGGTTTTGATCCTTCTGCTTGCCTGTTGTATGATCATGGGCACCCGCTCGGCTGTCAACGCCACTGAAGTAGCCACTGCAGCAGATGATACCTCGGCAGAAAGCACAACCGCCGTTTCCACGGAACCTGAAGTCCCTGCAGGCTTTACGGGTATGTACAAACTCAGATACTATAAAAAGGGCAAAGCCGTAAAAGTCAAAGGCTGGAAGAAGATCGATAAAAGCTATTATTATTTCAAGGATAACAAGGCTCTTACCGGCTGGAAATATGTCCGTGACCTGAGCGGAAGCCGCAAAAAATATAAATATTATTTTTCCAAAAACGGCAAGCTGAGTCAGAATCTTTTCAAGACCTTCGGTGCCAAGGTGCGGAAAAAGAAGATGAAGATTTTTGTGAATCTTACCACGCACAATACGACGATCTTCCTGTGGGATAAGAAGAAGAAGGACTATGTCATCCCGGCAAAGACCTGGGTGTGCTCCACAGCCAGAGACGGGCGCAGCACCACTCCCGGAAACTTCCATTTATCCAAGAGCAGTGCTTCTTCATGGTTTATCTATACAAGGTCAGATCCCTACCATTATTATCAGTACAAAGTCAAGATTCACGGGACAAACATGCTCTTCCATTCCGAGATGTACAGCGGAACCAAAAAGAACAAGCTGGTGGTGAGCACCTACAATGATCTCGGAAAGAATCAGACCACGAGATGTATAAGGTCCCAGTGCGGGAATGCATATCTTCTTTACCGGATCGCCAAGGAAAACAAACATTCCATCCCGGTGAGGATCTATCGTTCTTCCAATAAAGGCCCCTTCGGGAAGAAGACTCTGGGTAATTCCGGTGGAAGACTCAAAAAGGGTACCCGCTATGATCCGACGGACCCCAAGCTTCACGGATACAAGAAAGTCTACTGATCAACAGAGCGTCGCAGCAACGTATCTGTCCATGGAAAAATGGGCAGACCGTGACTGACGGCGCTCTTTTTCTTTATGGGTGGGTGTAATATGTACTGCGGTTTATGTAATGAATATTTCTTGCACCGGCCTTTTTCCCGTGTTATTATAGGGCATTCAAAGAAGTCAGGATGACAACAGTCGAGAAGATAGAGGGAGGATACTGTATGGACAGACAACAGATC
>CAJGDH010000032.1 GCA_904502145.1 uncultured Eubacterium sp. | reverse complement strand
GAAACGGCAGAGGATAACCTTCAGGCTACAAAATATATCTCCCGCGTTACCGATAAAAGAAACCTGGAAGCCAGCAATGCTTTCTTCATCAAGGTGGTGGAGGAAATCCACCGCCGCGGTATGAAGGTTGTACTTGACGGGGTCTTCAACCATTGTGGTTCATTTAACAAATGGATGGACGCGGAACGGCTCTATGAACATGAGGAGGACTACGAGAAGGGAGCTTTTGTCTCCGGGGACAGTCCCTACCGAAGCTTCTTCCAGTTCTACGACCAGGAGAGCTGGCCCTACAACCAGGATTATGACGGCTGGTGGGGGCATAAGACCCTGCCCAAACTCAACTATGAAGGTTCGGACAAGCTGTACTCCTACATCCTGGAGATCGGCAGGAAATGGGTTTCCCCGCCTTACAACTGTGACGGCTGGCGTCTCGATGTAGCCGCTGACCTGGGGCAGTCCACAGAGATGAACCATCGTTTCTGGAGGGATTTCAGAAAGGTCGTTAAAGAGGCCAACCCGGAAGCCATTATTTTCGCGGAGCACTACGGTGACTGCGGCGACTGGCTTCAGGGAGACCAGTGGGATACCGTCATGAATTACAGTGCTTTTATGGAACCCATCACCTGGTTCCTGACGGGACTGGAGAAGCACAGTGACGAGAAACGGTCCGACCTTCTGGGAAATGAACAGGCCTTCCATGATGCCATGGTCTACCATATGTCCAGATTCCAGTATCCTTCACTGATCACGGCCATGAACGAACTGTCCAACCATGATCATTCCCGCTTTCTGACCAGGACCAACCTGTCAGTGGGAAGAACCGCTTCAGTGGGACCTGAGGCGGCGGATAAAGATCTCCATATGGGGATCATGCGGGCTGCCGTGATGATGCAGATGACCTGGCCAGGAGCCCCCACCCTCTATTATGGGGATGAAGCAGGGGTGACCGGCTGGACCGACCCCGACAACCGAAGAACCTATCCCTGGGGTCATGAAGATCTTGACCTGATCAGGTATCATAAAGAAATGATCCGTATCCACAAGGAGGAAGAGGCACTGATGAAGGGGTCTCTCATCCTTCTGAAGGGGGACAGGAACATCATCAGTTACGGAAGGTTTACCGATGATGAGAAGATCATCGTCGTGATCAATGCAGGCTTTGAACCGGTGGATGTCTCCCTGAATGTCTGGGAGGCAGGGGTGACCGACCAGGAGATCCTGGAAAGCCTGATGATCTCCGATGCTGAAGGGTATGATCTGACCCCGGCGGTATATGAGACTAAACACTGTATCCTCAAACTGAATGTACCTGCTAACGGCGCTCTGCTGCTGAAAGCGAAGAAAGCCGACGAGAAAGCCTGATATGCTTTAAACTGCTACATATCGGGCTTTTTTTTCGTTTTCGTTTATGGTATTCTATAAGGGATTAAAAAGCATGACCGAGATTTTCGGAAGAGTGAAGATCATTGACCAGATAGAGAGGAAGAAGAGGTTCAAATGGGAAGAAGAGTAGCGAGAAAAGAGGAAAAAAGACAGAACAGACGGCTGAAACTGAAGATCTCAGGGGCGGTCCTCCTTGTTCTTTGCATTGCCTATATCATCTGCTGTGCCGTGGTTCCGAAGGATACCGTACTTCAGGGCGTTTCCATGAACGGAGTTGACCTTGGAGGGATCTCGCAGCAGGAAGCCTCCACGCGGCTTGCCACAGCATTCAGGAAGGACTATGCCAACGCGAAGCTGACGGTTAAAGCCCTGGACAAGGATTACACGATCCCCATGTACTCCTCCCTTTCTTTTAACGATGCCGGGGCAGCGGCCAACGCCTTCAATTACGGGCACCGGAACTTCCTCCTGGGCGGTTTCCAGTGGCTTAAGGCTCTCGCTTTCGGGCAGAATATGACCTATTACCCTGAGGTCCGCAATCAGGCAGCTCTGGACAAAGAGCTGGAGACCTCCGGCCTTTCCACTCTGGATACCACCGTGCAGACCACCTATGAACTGAAAGATGACAAACTGGAATTTGTCATGGGTAAAACGGGATATTCGGTAAATATCAAGGACCTGGTCACAGAGATCGGCAAAGCGGTCAAGGCTGACGATTACAAGACAGTGATCGAAGCTCCGCTGGTCCAGGGCGCCGTTGATGCCCTGGATATCAACGTGATCTATGATGAGATCCATAAGGTTAAGAAGGAAGCGACCCTCAAGGTCACCGATAAAAAGAAATATAAGATCGTCAAATCCGTCACCGGGATCGATTTTGACAAGGACGGTGCCAAGACTGCCCTTGAAGCCGCGGCGGAAGGGGACGTTGTCGATATTGATATCGTGAAAGACAAACCGGCCATCAATACCACAGACCTCAAGAAACATCTCTTTGAGGAGGCGGTGGGTAAATGTACCACCTACGTCAGCGGGACCTATGCCCGTATCTCCAATGTCAGGCTTGCCGCCAAAACCATCAACGGCCTGATCCTTCTGCCGGGGGAAGAATTCTCCTACAATGAAGCCGTAGGTGAAAGGACTTCCGACAGAGGCTATCAGAAAGCACCGGCCTACTCCGACGGAAAGACGGTCCAGGAGCTGGGCGGGGGCGTGTGCCAGGTTTCGTCCACCCTGTACAAGGCGGTGGTCCTTGCCAATCTGGAGGTGACGGAACACCACAATCACACCTATGAATCCGCCTATATCGGTCTTGGCATGGATGCCACCGTATCCTGGGACGGTCCGGATTTCCGCTTCAGGAACAACACCACCTACCCGGTGAAGATCGTGGCTGAATACGATGGCGGAGCCCTCACCTGCAGGATCAGGGGAGCCAAACTGGATGACTATGAGGTACAGTTTGTCGCGGATATCCTGAAGACCAACCCCTACAGCGTCAAGTATGAGAAGGACAGCTCCATGAAAGCCGGGAAGACCAAAGTGATCGAATCCGGTCATAACGGATATGTGGTCCAGACCTACAGGATCATCGTGGACAGCAAAGGTAATCAGATCTCCAAACAGAAGGAAGATAAATGTACCTACAGCAGGAAAGATGCCAGGGTGGCCAAGGGGACCAAGAAAGCTCCGGCAGCTACCACCAAGAAGAAGGAAGAGACCGGAAAGACCACGGAAAAACCGGCCCAGGACACGAATAAGACCAAGAAACCCTGACATTTTGGGAAGTATACTTTTTGTCCTTGTAGTGCAAATGATTAATTCGCTTCAGGAAAAAACAGACAAATTATTCCATGAATCGTCCATTGCTTTTGTAAGGTTCAGCATTTATTATATAAGTAGATTATTGTGACTATTTTATGTCATCATTATAATGGATTATGCAGACCGGTTTCCTTTGGTCCGGTTCCGGAGGTGGATCTGCAGAGCGAGGAGGTTATTAAGAATGCTTAGCGGAATGATCAACACACTGAAGAAATACGGCAGAACGATTGTATTTACAGAAGGTTCTGACAAGAGAATCCAGGAGGCGGCAGACAAGCTTACTCACAATGGGATCCTGAAAGTAATCCTTCTTGGCAATAAAGATGAGATTAATGAAGCAGCCAAAGGATTTGGCTTTGATATCAGCCTTTGCGAGATCATCGATCCTGAAAATTACGCAGATATCGATGCCATGGTCCAGGAGATGATCACTCTTCGTAAGGGTAAGATGAGCGAAGAGCAGGTTCGGGCAGCTCTTTCCAAGAGCAATTATTTCGGAACCATGTTGGTGAAGATGGGCAAAGCTGACTGCCTGCTTGGCGGAGCTACCTATTCTACCGCAGATACCGTACGTCCGGCTCTGCAGCTGATCAAGACAAAACCCGGCAACAAGATCGTAAGCTCCTGCTTCATTCTTGTCCGTGGGGATGAGAAGCTTGCCATGGGCGACTGCGCCATCAATATTGATCCTACTGAGGATGATCTTGTTGAGATCGCCATTGAGTCCGCAAACACAGCCAGGATCTTCGGTATGGATCCCAAGGTTGCCATGCTGTCCTACTCCACTTTAGGATCAGGCAAAGGACCTACAGTCACAAAGGTAGCCAATGCTACAAAGAAGATCAAAGAGATCGCTCCCGATCTTGCGGTTGAAGGCGAGATCCAGTTTGACGCTTCCGTATCACCGGACGTGGCACAGGTTAAGTGTCCCGGTTCCCCGGTAGCAGGTCAGGCCAACACATTTATCTTCCCGGATATCAATGCCGGTAACATCGGATACAAGATCGCTTCCCGTCTCGGCGGCTACAAGGCAGTAGGCCCTGTCCTCCAGGGACTGAATGCTCCGATCAATGACCTGAGCCGTGGATGTACCATGGAAGAAGTATACGATATGTCCATTGTTACCGCTGCATTCAGCTGCCCGCTTGAGCCGGCTGCACCGGTTGATGAAGAGATCGATGTCAAGAAACTCGAAGAGATCGTTAAGGCTGTTGTGGACAAGATCCTTGCCGAGTAATCACCTGTCCTGACCACAGTGATCCGAGAGTATCATTTCGCTTTACGCTATCTTATAATTAAAGATTAAATACGATTTGCCAAAAGAGCACAACAATCATGGATCCCCATGATTGTTGTACTCTTTTTTCTTTTCAGAAGAAGATTATTATGGTAGGATAGTAGAGTAGAGCAAGATGTCAGACGACCAGCAGGACATATCCGATATGTCTGGAAAGAGCGGGATGTAGGATGAAAGATGACGCATTAGGAAAAGCTGAAGAGTTGCTGGATAAGATCGGGGATTCCCTTGATGATCTTGATTTTGAGGGTTTGTCCGACAGTATCCGCGAGTCTGTGGATTATATCCGCAGGGAGGCAGAAAAAGGCTACAGAGACCTGATCATGACTCCCTCCAAAGAACAGATCAAATACAGTAAATATTATGAGACGCCCTACGAAAGGTACAAGGCTTCCGAGAAGAGGAGGCAGGAGGAGAAATCCAGGAAGGGTGCCGTAAAGAAAGAGGAGATAAAGCCTGTTTTTCTCAATGTACCCGGAAGGATACGGGGAGCGGTGGAGACCGGTTTCGGTGTGGCCGGCCTGGTTTTCTTCGGAGGATTATCTCTCATTACCGGAATACCTGCCCTGGCCGGACTGGTATCAGCGGTCACAGCGGGAATCCTGGGCGTATCACTGCCCTTTACGGCCTTGTTCGGAGGCCTCTTCGGCCATGGCCGGTTCCTCAGCAGACGGGCAGACCGGTATTCGGATTATTATAAGGCCTTCCAGGGGAAGAGCTATATCATGATCAGTGATCTTGCCGAGATGACCGGCCAGTCGGAAAAACAGATCAAAAAGGACATCAGGACTCTTCTGGACCAGGGAGCCATCCCCCAGATGACTATGGATGAAAAAGAAACCTGTCTGCTCTTTTCCGACGAGGCAAGAAAACAGTACAGTGATGCGGAAGAAGCCCGCATCAGACGTGAACTTGAGGAGCTGAAGAAGCAGGAAGAGCAGAAGGAACTGGAGAGAAAGAAGCAGCAGGGCACAAAGGCGGAGAAGGAATGGATCCATTTCAGTGAGGAGATGAACTCCTTCTTTGATGAGCTCCAGCTGAGAAAGCAGGAGATCGACGCGCCGGACCTTCGCCAGCATATGGATGAGGTGGAAGTTCTCTTAAGACAGATCTATGACTGTATCGAGGATCACCCCGAGATGATCTCCGGCACGGGACACCTGGTCAGCTACTATCTCCCCTGTATGAAGAAGCTTCTTGTCACATATGAGGATCTGGAGGAGCAGCCCATCCAGGGTGACAATATCGTCCGGACCAAAAAAGAGATAGAAGAATCATTCGTCACCATCATCGCGGCATTGAATAATATGTACGATGAGCTGTTCCGAAATGTGTCCATGGACATTTCTTCGGATATTCAGGTGATGAATGCCATGCTTGCCCAGGATGGGTGGAACAATGATATCCGCTCCCGTTAAGAAATCTGACGGGAGATAAAGCCCTCCTTTTAAGGAGAGAGATAATGATAGGAGGAAAGCACATGAATTTAGACGAGTTAATGAAGGAAGGTCCCTCTCTTACCCTTGATCCCTTTGAGCAGAAGGTACAGACGGAAATGGCTGCCCAGGGGGAAGTATTTTCGTCTCCTTTTGGCATGGAAGCGCAGACCCAGGCCGAACTGGGGAAAAAGCCCGATGCCAAATTTACGGATTATGAAGAAGACCTCAAATATCTGAGTGAGGAAGAGAAACGCCAGGTAGAGGAATTTGCCAAGCAGATCTCCATCCGTGATTCCACCTCCATCATGCAGTATGGAGCAGGAACCCAGAAGAAGATGTCCGATTTCTCCGAGGGTACTCTTGAGAAGGTAAAGACCAAGGATCTTGGTGAAGTGGGTGATATGCTCAGCAAGGTCGTTGTGGAACTCAAAGGCTTTGACGAGGAAGAAAAGAAGGGTGTCATGGGCTTCTTCCAGAAGAAAGCAAACAAGGCACAGACCCTTCGGGCCAAGTATGATAAGGCAGAGAATAATATCGACAATATCTGCGAGGCTCTGGAGAAGCATCAGATCCAGCTGATGAAGGACAGTGCCATGTTGGACCAGCTTTATGACCTGAATAAGATATATTTCAAGGAACTGACCATGTACATCGTTGCCGGAAAGAAGAAACTGGCCGATGTGATGGAGAACGATCTGCCGGCGGCACGTGCCAAGGCGGAGAGTACCGGCAGGCCGGAGGATGCCCAGGAGGTCACAGACCTTGAGGCTATGTGCAACCGTTTCGAGAAGAAGATCCATGATCTGGAAGTGACCCGTATGGTATCCCTGCAGATGGCTCCTCAGATCCGTATGGTTCAGTCCAGCGATATCACCATGTCCGAGAAGATCCAGTCCACACTGGTCAATACCATCCCTCTGTGGAAGAGCCAGATGATCATCGCCCTGGGCGTGGAACATTCCCAGGAAGCAGCGGAGGCACAGAAGCAGGTTTCCGATCTGACCAACGATCTTCTTAAGAAGAATGCGGAGAAACTGCAGATGGCCACCATCGAGACAGCCAAAGAGAGTGAGAGGAGCATCGTGGATCTCGACACTCTGATCAAGACCAATGAGAGCCTGATCAACACCATCGATGAAGTGATGAAGATCCAGGCTGAAGGGCACCAGAGAAGGATGGAGGCTGAAGCCAAAATGACCGAGATGGAAGAGGAGCTGAAGAAGAAGCTGATCACCACTCTTCATTAAGAACACTCTCCATTAAGAATCATAACAACGAAAAAGACTGCCATTTACGGCAGTCTTTTTTTATACTTATTTTCAATATTACGTTTATATGTCGGTTTATTATCTTAAGTTATGATCCCTGGCATTATCCGAAGATTCTGCGGATAGCAACTACATGACGGTAGGATGCGTTCCTGGTGATCTTGATACCGGTGGAAGGATTGCTGGCGTGGATGACACGGTTGCCGCCCATGTAGATCGCTACATGGCCGCTGTAACAGATGATGTCACCCGGTTTAGCATTCTTGATTCCGCCGCGTACTCCTCTGCCCACATGACGCTGAGCATAGGAAGAATGAGGAAGATGTTTGCCGAAATGTCTGTAGATGGACATAACGAATCCGGAACAATCCGTGCCGTGGGTCAGGCTGGAACCACCGTAAACATAGGGATTTCCAAGGAAGCGTCTTGCGTAGGCAACAACGGATTCACCTTTGGAATAATTGACGGAAGCGGTTCCCCTCTTTGTCTTGACATATTTTCCTTTTACATATCCGATCACGTTGCCCTTTTTGATCTTTACCCAGGTAGAGTTGGTGGTAAGGACTTTGACATGGGCACCCTTCTCCAGGATACCGAGGGATGCGGAATGATTATTTTTGGAGGAGAATACTTTCAGCCTCTTTTTGGATACCTTGCCGGAAATGGCATTTTTGTAGGGATTGGAAGCAGTTCCGTAGGCTGTTTTGATATATTTTCCTTTGGTATATCCAATCACGCCGTCCACAGAAACCTTGACCCATTTACTTCCGGATTCAAGGATCCTGATCTTTTTGCCTTTCTTTACCTTGGCAAGTCTTTTTGCGTAAACACTCTTGCTTTCACGGATATTCAGGAAGCGGGTGTTTACCTTTCCTTTGATCACAGTGGAAGCGGATACCTGACTTATTTCCCTGATTTCCGTGGGAACGCCCACAATATTCAGGAGAAAGACCGCGATCAGTAAACCGGCCAGTAATTTCTTAACTCTTAATTTCATTTTAAACCTCCGTTATAACAATGCCTGTCATAAATTCATCTTCTGAATCATAGTTTGTGGCTATTATATATCCAGAATGTGAGCGAAATATGACTTTATACATAAATTATTAACAGAAATTTAAAATTTGGTAATTATTCATAAACGGAGATGTAACTCCTTGGGTTCAGGAAGGCATCTTCGTTAATCCGGTAGATGCACCTCCCGGTGTCAAAGGAATCCGGAAGGCTTCCTTTGAACATGGTCTCACGGAAAGGAATCTCCTGATAGAAGACGGTATCCGCCCTTGATTTCGCATTATCTCCCAGGACGTAACGAATCTTCTCCAGGTCATCATCCAGCCATTTTTCCATCAGGGGGATGATCTGCTCCCTGAATACTCTGGATAATGAGGTGAAAGGATCAGGGTCCGGGGTGGCCAGATAGAAGCCTTCCCCCAGCTGATAATCGGACCCCAGGAAATAGGAGAGCCGGAGGTTGATGGTGGCCATAAGGCGCTCCAGGGAAATCCCCTCCACTCTGATCCCCTTGAGTACGGAAGAATCCGGGGCGATATTGCGGACAAAGAAATCCTGGCCGATTGCGCCGAAGATGGTATCTTCTCCCACCACCGAATCACAGGTTGCCACGATGTAAAGGTTGGATGGAAGCCGGAAAGGTTCCTTGGAATACCTGAGGGTGATACAGGTCTCGCTGCTGGTACCCTGGCGGCGGTTTTCCCTTAAGAGGACAGCCGTCTCTCCGAAGAGGTGCATCCAGTTCAGATCGACTTCCTCCATCATGACGACGTAACGGCCTCCGGCGCAGCGGTTGGCGAATTCCTTGAAGATGCCGTCCCTGACCTGACTGCCCTGTCTGCCTTCAATCCATCCCTCATAACCGTCCCCGCAGATGTCGGGATAGGAGACGTGCATGATCTTCCCGCTGTCCACATAATTCCTGTAGGCTTCGAGGATATCCGGAACAGGATCCAGATTCACGGTGTTCCTGTCTTTGCCCTCAATGATCCCCACAGCCGTGGTGATCGCTTCATGATATTTCCCTGTCTTCATGGGTCCCTTGATCAGTGTGTTTTTGGGGTAGAGACGGAAACCCTGCTCGGCCCGTTCAGGATGCTCGGACATGGGGACTTTCGTTTCCGGAATCCCGGTCTCCGAACTCCCGCGTTCCGGCTGATATGACCGCCCTGAAGACGGGGAAACCCTGGTCTTTTCCGGGTTGTCGGAAGGCATTGATTCCCGGGCTTTCACTGATGAATTGCCGGAGGAATCTGCTCCGGTTTCGGAGGAGGAGCTTCCCATACCATAGTTTTGCAGGGCTTTCTGCACAAAGTCTGCTGTCGGGGTCTCGGGCCCTTCTCTGTAAATGACCTGTGGCGGGGGCACATCCGCTGCCTGACGATAGACCAGCTTTGAGCCGAGAGCAGCCGCCAGGGGGTCCTGCCCATCCCCTGCCTCCGCAGCAGGATAATAGTTGTGGCAGATGTCTGTATAATAGGAAGCAAAAATCTGAAGAGAAGTGGACATAAGGCCCAGGAGGTTCTCTTCATTCATCTGCTTGAATTCTTCATAGGGGTAGAGAACGGAAGCCCTGATCTTCCTGCCGGTATCCCTGAGATCATTCACCTCGGGAGAGACTTCCTCCACCTTAAAGGGGGCAGCGGTCATCAGGGTCAGTTTGCTGCACTTATCCCGGATGTCTGCCATGGCCTCCTGGTCGGGGATCTCGGGCAGGTTGAGGGAAGTGAGTACATTTACTCCGTCCCCGTCGGGAATACATTGGATGGCGATGGAGGCGCCGCAGTGGTCGTAGTGTTCAATGTGAAGCACATCGCACAGCTCCCTTGCGATCAGTCCTTTCTCCTTATCCAGCCAGGAATCTTTTTTCGCGTAGGTAAAATTGGGATACTCCTTACAGAGGGCGTCAGCCAGCATGTGGAAGGTGGTATCCGCATCTTCACCGTCTGCCCTGAGGGACAGAGCGGTCTCACTCTTGTCTTCCATGGAGAAGGGTTCCCCGCCATGCCTGCCGAGAAGGGCGGCGATCCGGACGAAACCGTTGGTCTGGTTCATCTCGATGTAGGATTCGTTGAACATATGATCATACTCATGATCGATAAAGTCTGTGATCACCGTGAGAGGTACATAGCCGAAGATCGTGTTCACATAGGCATGGTAATCCAGGTTTTCTTCCTCAGGACGTTCCCTGTCCCCCTCGAATTCGCCGGGGTAGGAGACCCGGTAGTACTTGTAGATGTCCCTGAGATAATTGAAGCGGTGGCCCCTCTCATCCGCATTGCAGATCTGGGTGATGGTGTTGGTATTCACATCCTGCCCGAAGACCTTCTGGGCCCGGGTCTGCACCTCATACTGCATAAGCAGGATATCGTCGGTGGAGATCCCCGGGTAACGGTAGTATTTTTCATAGAGGAGGATCGCCGCGGCGATCCAGACGGAGTCCTCCTGGTTATAACGGATCTGGAGACTGCGGTCCACATCGTTGACAAAGGCATAGTAAGCCTCCTCCATCTCGGGGAAGAGCATGCCTATGGCTTCCGTAAGCTCCGGGTGCAGCTTTAATTCCAGGGTGGTGTCAGGGGTGTTTTTTCCCCAGCAGAGCAGATACCACCAGTAGTCATTACCCTCGAAATCAGTCTCCGGTTCCAGCTCGTTGGCCTCCCCCAGCACGCGGCCGGCCTCATTGAGCCTTTCCAGGATCCTGTCTTCTTCGGACTTCTCTTCAAATGCCAGTTTGAGCAGGGTGGCTGCATGATTGTAGGAAGTATAGATCCGTTTCAGGAGGGACATCTGGTCCTCCCCCAGAGTTTCGCTTTCCAGGATGTTTTTCCACTGTTCACTGGTATATTTGCTCCTGGACTGGTAGTCCGCTTCGTATTCATAATCCCGCTGCCGCTGTTTGTCGGTAATCATGGTGGTCTGTCCTTTCTGTATGGTTTTGATCCTTCAACCGAAGTCAGGATTCTGTGTTGGTGCGTATATAGATCTTTTTGATCTTGTTTTTGTCCATCTTGCGGACCGAGAAGAGGTAATCTCCTTCACGGACGGTCTCTCCCTCCTCCGGGAAATGGTCAAGCAGTTCGATCAGGTGACCGCCGATGGAGTCGTAGTCTTTGGACTCGATGTCCGTGCCGATCATGTTGTTGAGGTCATCGATCTTGATGCTCCCCACCACCTCAAATTCGTGTTCACTGATCCGGTGGATCACATCATCCTCATCCTCGTCAAACTCATCCCGGATATCCCCGATCAGCTCCTCGATCAGGTCCTCCATGGTGACCAGCCCCGCCGTGGTCCCGTACTCATCCAGAACAATGGCGATACTGATGGATTTGCTGCGCATTTCCTCCATGAGAACCTTGATCTTCTGAAACTCGTAGGTAAAGAAAGGCTTTCTCATGATATCCCGGATGGAGAACACCTCCGGCCGATGGGTCTGCCGGTAAATGAACAGGTCTTTCAGGTTGACCACACCGATCACATAATCCTTGGATTCCTCATAGATGGGGATACGGGAATACTGTTCCATGGCAAAGAGGTCCTCCAGCTCGTGGCAGGACATGTCGACGGAAGCGAAGGTCATATCGATCCTGGGGACCATGATGTCTTTTGCCCGGGAGTCATCAAAATCAAAGACGTTGTTGATCAGTTCCTTCTCCTCCTGCTCGATGACCCCGTCCTCCTGGCTGACGTCCACGATGGTTCTCAGCTCCATCTCCGTCATGGAGACGGTCTCGTTGGGGTTCACCCCAAAGAGGCGGCAGAGGGCCCTACTGATGGCATTGACCACATAGATCACGGGAGTCAGGATGACCATCAGTACATAGATCGGACCGGAGTAGATCAGAGCCATGTTTTCACTTTTTTTGGTGGCGATGGTCTTGGGACTGATCTCGCCGAAGATCAGGACCAGG
>CAJGDH010000031.1 GCA_904502145.1 uncultured Eubacterium sp. | reverse complement strand
GGCCTCAAACCCAATAAAATTTTTGTTATTTAGACAAATAATAAAAATTTGCTATTGATTTTTATGAAAATCCATGTTATGTTATGGGTGACCTAATTTCCAGACACTTTCCTGGGGTGGATAAATACACAGGATGGAGGGACCGCAAGGTCCCTCTTTTTGCGTGTTAAAACGAGCCATGCGCATCCGGGAAAACAGGCAGATGGCGGGAGCTTGCTCACAGCCAGATGCATGTTTTAACGGATGCATACGGCGAATGCCGCGACAGCGAGAAGGCGAAGCCTTCGAGCTTGTCGGCATGGCTCATTTCAGGTCTTCTTACAGCGAATCTCCCACAGTAACACAAGGAAAAATCTTGTATTCATCGCAGAAAAATCATATAATATTTACATAATGATTGCCTGATCGATCAAAGCATTTTTCACTTGAATACGAATGAAGGAGGGAGCCGGATTGACCAAAGAAGAACTTGCAAAACGCCTGACCAATGCATGTCAGGAGATCAGATCCATCGAGAGTCAGCTGAATGAGATCGATGCCCATTTCGGTGATGCGGATCACGGACTGACCATGGCCAAGATCGCTGATGCCATCGGGGAGGCTGCCAGAGACACTGACGGTTCCATCAAGGACATGATCAGCAAATGTGCCGAAGCAGTCGATAACCTTGGCGGAGGGGCAGCCGTACCTCTCTGGAGCAGCTGGCTGGGCGGCATGGTGGATGGCACCCCGGAGGAGGATGAACTGACCATCAAGGATATTCAGGCCATCTTCGCTTCCGGATATGAGATGCTGGATTTCATGTCGGGAGCCCAGGTGGGGGATAAGACCCTGATGGATGCCGCCATTCCCGCATCGGAGGCCATCGCGGCATACGCGGGAGACAATGAGGATGAACTCTTCGCCTCAGCTGCCGCTGCTGCTGCTGAAGGTGCGGAAAAGACAAAGGATATGCCGTCAAAATTCGGGAGGGCTAAATATTTCGGAAAGAAGACCATCGGAACTCCCGATGCCGGCGCACTCTCCATGTCCGCATTTTTCAAAGGACTGGCACTTTAACGAACTGATATTTGAGCAATATCCCTGGGGGGTACAGGGATCAGCAATAAAGGAGGTATTTAGATATGAAAATGAAAAAATTCATCAATGCACCTGAAGTGGTAACAGATGAAGAACTTATCGGTATGGGGCTTGCCTATGGTGATATCCTTGAGATCGACGGACATATGATCATCAGCAAAGACCTGGCGAATGCGGACCGTGTTACCGTAGTAACCTACGGCGGTTCCGGACATGAGCCTGCACTGCAGGGATATGTGGGAAAAGGTGCCCTTGATATCTCAGTGGCCGGTGATATCTTCGCTTCCCCTTCAGGAAAGATGGTATTTGAAGCATTGAAGAGAGCAGACAAAGGCCATGGCGTTCTTCTCCTGACCCTCAACTACGCAGGCGACCAGCTTGCCGGCAAACAGGCAATGATGCTTGCCAAGAAAGCCGGAATGAACGTGCGTCAGGTCATCACCGACGAGGAAGTAAGATATGATCCGGAAGGTGAGGACAACAAAAGAGGTCTTGCAGGCGCAGTTGCCATGTATCACGTGGCCGCAGCTGCAGCAGCTGCCGGAAAGAGTCTGGACGAGGTTGCCGAAATCGCCCAGAGATACGCGGACAACATGGCTTCCATCACCGTTAAAGTATCCGACGCGACCCATCCTCAGAACGGTATGTCCTTCGGCGACCTGGGTGAGACAGATTTCATGGAGATCGGTGCAGGTCAGCACGGTGAAGGCGGAGGAACCCGTGTTCCCATGCAGTCAGCAAAGGATACGGTTGCAACGGTTGCCAAGGTTCTTGTGGATGATATCGGGCTTAAAGCCGGCGACAAGGCATTTGTTATGATCAACGGCTGCGGTGCCACAACACTCATGGAGATGTTCATCCTTTATAAAGATACCGTAGAATATCTGGAAGCAATGGGCGTTAAAGTTGTCGGCAACATGGTCGGTGAGATCCTTACCGTTCAGGAAGCAGGCGGTTTCCAGATGAATATCGCAAAATGGGATGACGAGATCGAAGCCCTTTGGAACACACCTGTTCATACACCTGTATTCTTTAAGGAGTAACGGATAAGGCAGGGACAATCGGAGATAAACACGCAGAAACAAAAAGCCCCGGGATCCTCAATGAGGCTCCCGGGGAAAATAGTGGAACATACGGGACTCGAACCCGTGACCTTTTGACTGCCAGTCAAACGCGCTCCCAGCTGCGCCAATGTCCCACAAGCACGATACAATCATACCATAGCAGAAAACAGAATGCAAGTTATTCCTGCAGTCATCCCATAAAAAAGGAGACCGGAAAACATGAAAGAAATATTCACCAGAATCAGTGTAAGAAAATATACAGACCAGCCGGTGGAAGCAGAAAAGATCGATGCGATCCTGAAAGCAGCCATGCAGGCCCCCTCCGCCGGCAACCAGCAGCCCTGGGAATTCTATGTTGTGAAGGACCCTGAAGTCATCGCAGCTCTGGCCAAATCCAGTCCCTATGCCGGATGCACAGCCGGTGCCCCGGCAGCCATCGTTCCCTGCTATCGTACAGAAGGGATCTACTTCCCACAGTACGCAGAGATCGACCTGTCAATCTCCTGTGAGAATCTCTGGCTGGAAACCACAGCCCAGGGGCTGGGAACGGTAATGCTGGGAATAGCCCCTCTTGAGGACCGTATGGATGCGGTTGCCGCAATCCTGAAGCTTCCGGCAAACCTCAAACCTTTCGCCATCTTTCCTATCGGATATCCGGCTGAGGCCAGACCTCAGAGCGACCGCTATGACAAAGCAAGGATTCACTATGTATAAACTTTATGTTATTTAGTAAAATATCTTTTTTATAAGCAGATAAGAGAATCATACCCAAGCAACAAGGACCCGGACAATCTGTCCGGGTCCTCTTTTTATTCAGCTATAACTTTGATTCTATTCATATTCTATCCATCATTTAGCTCTCGCTGATCTCACCCTGATCCTCCTGAAATCCGCACTGCTTCTCTTCTGATTCGGCCCTGGCCGCCAGCTCCATGATCTCTTCTCTCTCCTCAGGAGAAAGCTGCATATTATTCAGGAAATCCTTGGAAGAAATGATCTTATCGGCAAGCGTCAGGATCCAGCCCTCCCTGTGTTTTGGCGGAACTGAGGGCTTCAGGGGAAACATGTGTGAATGGATCGCATTCAGCACTCTCTCATTGTCCTCTCCTGTCAGATCCTGGTAAACCTGGGCAGAGTGTCTGGGATGCCAGATCAGGGTCTGCAGGTTGTTACGGTATTTCTCATCTCTGCCGATCATGCTGAGATCATGGCAGAGGCAGGAAGTCACCACATTTTCCAGAGTCTTGTCCGCCGTCTGCCCGTAACGGAGACAGAGCTTTACCGCTTCAGCGGTTACTCCCAGGGTATGGTCACCGACTGTAGTCTTATAATGATGTGGCTGCTCAAAGGTTTCACGGAATGTATCGGAACACAGAATATGGCTGCCGTATCTGACAATGATCTCTTTTATCTCCTGCTCCATGTTATTTAGTTTCCTGCTCAGTCTGAGTTTTCTGTTCAATCTGCCTACCTGTCAAAATTAATTCTTTTTTCTGTTTGAATTCTGGGGATTCATTCCGATTCCCCTGCTGATATCTCCCTGGGGGTTCTTTCCGAATTCATATTCATTGCCCGGGAGGAAAGCATTGAGGAGCACACCGGCAAGTGCGGCAATGGCCAGGCTCGTCAGGGTGATGCTGGTGCTGCCGACGGTAAATGTGATTCCCTCTGAGAAGCCCAGTCCGCATACCAGGATCACCGCGGCGATGATCAGGTTTCTGGATTGGGTAAAGTCAACCTTGTTCTCTACGACATTTCTCACACCGATGGCGGAGATCATTCCGTAAAGGATGAAGCTGATTCCGCCGATGATGGCACTTGGCATGGTACCGATGAGTCCCGCCACTTTGGGGAAGAAGCTCAGTACCACGGCGAAACAGGCTGCGATCCTTACCACCATGGGGTCATAAACATGACTCAGCTCCAGAACTCCTGTGTTCTCACCGTAGGTAGTGTTGGCGGGTCCGCCCACCAGACCGGCTAATGCCGTGGCCAGACCGTCGCCAAGAAGAGTCTTGTTCAGACCGGGATCTTCGATAAAATTCTCTCCCACGGTTGCAGATATGGCGCTGATATCACCGATATGTTCCATCATCGTTGCGATGGCGATAGGTGCCATGACAAGGATGGCTGTAAGATCAAACTTGCATAAAGCAAAAGGCGGAAAACCGATGGCGGAAGCTTTGGCCACCGAAGCAAAATCGAAGATGGCGCTTCCGTCCGCATTGGTCATTCCCGCAGAATGCATCAGCAGGGCTGCCACATAGGATATAACCACACCCATAAGGATGGGAACGATCTTGAACATCCCCTTGCCCCAGATGTTGAAAACGATGACCACGCACAGGGCGATCAGGGCCAGGGGCCAGTTGGTGGATGCGTTTCCTATGGCAGAGGGAGCCAGACTGAGTCCGATACAGATGATGATCGGTCCGGTCACCACCGGCGGCAGGAACTTCATGACTCTCTTTACTCCAACCATTTTGATGATCAGTGCCAGGACAAGGTACATCAGACCTGCGACCATAATACCACCGCAGGCATACGCAGCCTTCTCATTCATCGGCATATCCGCATATTTACCGGCGGTAAGCCTTGATATGGTCTCGAATCCGCCCAGATAGGCAAATGATGATCCCAGGAATGCCGGCACCTTAAATTTCGTACAGACATGAAATAAGAGGGTACCTAAGCCTGCACACATCAACGTCACCTGAATAGATATCCCCTCGCCACCAAAATATTTACTTACCAGCAAAGGTACCAGAATAGTTGCCCCAAACATGGCAAACATATGCTGAAGGCCCAGCATTAAGATCTTAGGCAGGCCCAGTTCCCTTGCATCCCGAATTGCTTCATGATTTTCTGACATAATTTTCCTCTCCCCTCCGGAATGTCCTTGTTTTTTCTACTATACCACATTTTTTCTCATATAAAAATAGCCATCTTCCCGAAATAATAATAAATCCCGGGAGATGGCTTAAACAAAATCACAGTTTTTACATTTTGATGATGCCAAATGCATTGGCCACCGAGCTTAGCAGGATGATCACAAGGAAGATCGGGCTCAGGTAGCGGATCATCACACTGAAGACTCTTTTCCTCTTGAATGGACATCCGTTTTTCTCCACTTCAGCCACGATGGCGTCAACACCGATATGCCTGGTCACAACATAACAGATTCCCAGTGCTGCGATGGGCATCATCACGGAATTCGTCAGGAAATCCGAAAAATCCAGAAACGGCATCTTCAGGATCTGAAGCCAGGACAAAGGGCCGTATCCCAGGGAAGATAAAGTTCCCAGGACAAGTGTGGATATTCCGATCAGAATGATCGCCATCGTCCTGCTGCAGTTTGCCTCGTCCACCAGTGTCGATACCGCACTTTCCAGCAGGGCGATGGCGCTGGTAAGAGCTGCGAAAAGGACCAGGATAAAAAAGACAATGCCGCCGATCCTCGGAAAACCGATACCGGAAAGTACCTTCGGAATGGTGACGAACATCAAAGAGGGGCCACCGTTGATGGCAGCGGAATCCCCGCCGGAAAAGGCAAAAACCGCCGGAATGATCATCAGTCCGGCCATTACCGCAATGCCTGTGTCAAACAGTTCTACATTTTCCGTGGCATTTTCAATGGATACATCATCCTTCATATATGACCCGAAAGTGACCAGGATACCCATGGCAATGGACAGGGAATAGAACATCTGACCCATGGCCGTAACAACGGTCATCCAGGAGAAATTCCTGGGATCGGGGATCAGAAAATACTTTACCCCCTGCAGGGCGCCCGGCATGGTCATGACATAAATAACGATCACCAGGGCAAGCACCAGAAGAAGGGGCATCATGATCTTTGAAACCCGCTCTATCCCGTTTTCCACCCCCAGGAGAACAATAGCCAGAACCAGGGCAGCGAATACCACAAACCATAATTCCACTTCAAATCCGTTTGTGATAAAATCGCTGAAATAACTGTCCGTGGCAAGATCATCCACATTTCCTTTAAGGTATTCCGCAAGATATTTGATCACCCAGCCTCCGATGGCGGAGTAATAAGGTACAATCAGGACAGGGATGATGGCATTGATCCAACCTCCTGCCTTCACCAGCCTGCTGTCACTGAACTTTCCGAAAGCACTGACAGGGCTTTTCTTTGTCATACGGCCGATGGCCGTCTCCGCGATGATCATGGTATAACCAAAGGTCAGGGCCAGGATGATATACACCAGCAGAAAGATGCCTCCCCCGTACTGGGCAGCCAGGTAGGGAAATCTCCATATATTTCCCAGGCCCACCGATGCGCCGGCTGCCGCCAGAACAAAACCCAGTTTGCCGGAAAAACTGCTTCGATTCTCTTTATTCATTGCTATGTCCTCTTCTGTTATGATTCAGCTGAAAAGATATTCAGTATTTTAAACACACGCAAAGAGTATTTTAACAGAATCTCAGCAATATTTCAAATACAATTCTTTATTTCCGAATAATTCTTATCCGATATGCCACATCTCCCCGTTTGGCATGATACGGACATCCCCGGGGAGGACCTCCACGATCTCCCCTCTCATGTTGCGGACCACTGTCTCTTCCCAATATCTGTAACCTGCCCCTTCCCCTTCTTCATGCCATCGGTTAAAGAACAGCTTATCTCCTTCCCTGAGAAAAAAGCTGTCATGATCACCCATGGGAAAGCTGACCTTCTCCGGCCAGACGATCTCAAATTCATTGGTCCCCACACATTGCCTTGACAGGGTAAGGGGAGCCGTATCCAGTCGTAGATTGTAACAGTCTTTGATACTGTCGAGGGAAAGTTTATCGATCATCTCCGTCTCCCTGCTGCTGCAGTCAAACTTCAGGATCAGGATCAGTCCCTCATTGAAGCATACATTTGCTATATAGATATTACCCTCATAATACACCGGTTCCGCAGGATACTGCCCCCGCTGTTTCGGGATGGGGATGCAGACGTTCCCGTCCGGATAATGGATCAGGCATAGTTTTCTTCCTTCAATATCGTATCCTGCCTTAAACAGTTCTTCGGCCTCATAAAGGTCACCATGTTCGTAACTGATCCCGTAGTACCATTCTTCCGTACCGTGGGGTACCGGTTCGATATGGGTGATTCCATTCGTCTTGATGGTCTTCATCTCATTTCCTTTCCGATCATTTTATCCTGATCGTATTGTTTTATCATATTTTTCATTATACATTATAAATTATTTAAACTAGTATTTTTTATACTGTTTTCTTGTAAAAATCAATTGCATTATTAGGATTATACAAGTATAATCCTAATATATAAAGATCAGCTTATCCTGTATATATATACAGACAACGGAATGAGGTGAGATTCCTCGCGCGTGGGGCACTGTGATGCCGCCTGAGAGCGGATAAGTCAGATACGTTTTGGAGCTGTGAAATAAGGTGTCCGCCATCACCGGGTAGCCGTCATATTTGCAGAAATATCCACATGGCCATATCAGTGCGCGGCCATGTGTTTTTTTTGTGATATAGAGAAACATAAATCACTGTTTCATACGAGGAGGAACACTATGAAAAAGAAAAATCACAAACTGATTGCCGTCTTCCTGACGGTCCTGCTTCTGTTGTCCTTATGTGCATGTGGTCAGAGCTCTTCTCCCGAAACAACGGAGGAGAAAGATATTTCTGTTACTGTAACAGATATGACAGGCCGCACCATTACCCTTGATGAGCCTGCGGAGCGTATCGTCGCACTCAGCGCTTCCGACTGTGAGATCCTTTATGCAATCGGCGCAGGGGATAAGCTTGTCGGGCGTGGAGAATACTGTGACTATCCCGCCGAAGTATCTGAAGTTCCCTCTGTTCAGTCCGGTGATGACACCAACATTGAACAGATCATCGCTTTACACCCTCAGGTTCTGCTGATGAGCACCATGGCCCAGACCGATGAGCAGGTTGCCCAGCTGGAAGCTGCCGGAGTAAAGGTTGTGGTCAGTGACGCTCAGGATATCCAGGGAGTTTACTCCGCCATCGAGATCATCGGGAAACTCATGGGTCTGGAGGATAACGCCAAACAGGTCATTGATGAGATGCAGCAGGGATTCAAAGAACTGGAAGAGAAATCTGCTGCCTCAGGCAAGGAAGAAAAAACGGTCTACTTCGAAGTATCCCCGCTTGAATACGGACTCTGGGCCGCAGGAAAGAACACCTTTATGAATGAGGTGGCCGAAATGCTCGGTTTAAAAAACTGTTTTGATGATGTGGACGGCTGGGCACAGATCTCCGAGGAGCAGGTATTGGAACGCAATCCTGATTACATTGTGACCATCACCATGTATTTCGGAGAAGGTCCTACTCCCGAGGAAGAAATCATGTCCCGTAAAGGCTGGGGAAATGTGACAGCCGTAGCCAACGGAGATATCCTGAATCTGCAGAATAATGAGTTGTCCCGTCCTGCTCCCCGCCTTCTGGATGGAGCCAGGATGCTTTACGATTTCGTTTACGAAGGCGCTGAAGCCAATGATAACGCTGCGTAAAAGTTCAATGTCTTTCATCTGTGACAGCATTGATCCGATTTATAGGAGGCATAAACTATGAATAAGAGAAGAGATCATTTTCTGGCATGGGAATATGCGCTCTTTTCGGCGATAACCCTGGCGATTCTCTTTGCCTGTGTCTGCCTTGGCAGCGTCGGCATTCCCTTTAAGGAAGCGATGGGAACCCTTGCGGAGGGTGTCAAATACCTGCTGGGTATGGAAAAAGCCCCGGAAGGCTTTGCCGGCTCCATTCTTTTATCTGTCCGCCTGCCCCGGGTGCTTTGTGTTGCCTTGGTTGGAGCTTCTTTATCCCTGGCAGGTGCCACCATGCAGGGCCTTTTGAAAAACCCGCTGGCGGATGGATCCACCCTGGGGGTTTCCTCCGGTGCCGCATTGGGAGCGGTCATCGCAATCGCATTCAATATCACCTTCCCGTCCCTGCCCTTCGCAGGTACAATGGTCATGGCTGTGCTGTTTGCATTTCTGTCTTTGACGATGATTCTGTCCCTTGCCTACCGGCTGGACTACTCTTTGTCCACCAACACGATCATTTTGATCGGTGTCATTTTTTCCATGTTCGTCTCATCCCTTATGAGCATCATTGTCACCTTTGCGGCTGACCGTATCCAGCACATCACCTTCTGGACGATGGGAAGCCTGTCCGGTGCCACCTACAGCAACGCCGCAGTGCTTGGTATTGCGGTACTCTTCTTCGGAGGCATCATCTTCGGTCATGCCCGGGAGCTTAATGCCTTCGCCGTGGGGGAGGATAATGCCCGACACATTGGTGTAGATGTGAAGAAAGTGAGACTGATCTTATTGATCACAGTATCCGGCCTCATCGGGGTCTGTGTATCCATAGGAGGCACCATTGGATTCGTGGGTCTGGTCACTCCTCACATGGTGAGGATGCTCACCGGTCCTAACCACAGGCGGCTATTGCCGGCATCATTTTTCGGGGGGGCAAGCTTCCTGATGCTGGCTGATCTGGTTGCCAGAACTCTGTTAAATCCACGGGAACTGCCGATTGGCGTTGTGACGAGTCTGGTGGGAGCGATCGTGTTCGTTATTATCTTTTATCGTAAACGGAAGGGGATGTGAACCATGGCATCGATGCTTGATGTAGAGAACCTGACTGTGCGCTACGGGGAAGCGGTGATTCTGGATAACATGAATTTCTCACTGGAAGCCGGGGACTGGCTTATGGTCGTTGGGCCTAACGGCGCCGGAAAATCAACCACCATCTCCGCCATCACCCAGACTGTCCCCTATACCGGCACAGTACGATATGAAGGTGAAGATCTCAGAAATAAAAAAAGTATAGAGCTGGCACGCTGTATCGGTGTGCTGATGCAGAAGCACAATGCAGAATTTGCTTTCTCCGTGGAAGAAGTAGTCGCCTTGGGCCGTTATTGCTACAATTCCGGCTTATTATCGGGCAAAAATGACAGCGATAATGATGCTGTGGAAGAAGCTTTGAAACTCACAGGTCTGGAAGGACTGAGGGACCATTCGGTTCTTACCCTTTCCGGCGGCGAGCTGCAGCGTACGTTTCTGGCTCAGGTTCTTGCGCAGAATCCCCGGTTGCTGTTGCTGGACGAACCGACAAACCACCTGGATCTCATCTATCAGAAACAGGTTTTCAGAATAATACAAGAGTGGCTGCGTGAGCCGGGGCGGGCGGTGGTAAGCGTGGTACATGACCTGTCCCTGGCCAAAGCTTACGGTACTAAAGCTCTGCTGATGGACAAAGGAAAATGTGTGACTCTCGGCAACGTCGGGGAAGTACTTTCGTCCGCCAACCTTGACCCTGTCTATGGTATGGATGTGGGGGCGTGGATGCGGCAGATGCTTTCACAATGGACCGCATAGAAAAATGATCAAGGGGCAGAACGGCATAAAATGTCGTTCTGCCCCTTTTTGATTTCGTCTTCGTCAGAAGCATAAAGGTTCGATGTTTCGGCAATAATCCAGTGCGATCGCTTTCATTTCCATAAGTTCCTTTTTTGAAATGAGCCCGGGCACAGTAAAAGCCGTGAAGAGAAAACGCAGTGCCGAGTAAGCAACCACCTGTCTCTCCGCTTTTTTTATATATTCCGGATCTTCCGTATCCAGATAAGCCTTAAGAAAAGTATCCCAGATGAACAATGCTTCATCACGGCTGAAACCCTGCAGCTGGGACGATGTTTTACTTATTTCTTCATAATGGTCACTCATGGCAGACAATTTGTAGATCAGAGCCATGCTGGTCAGGTCGATGACCGGATGTCCCATTCCGCTGGTTGCCAGATCGATAAATTGAAACTCACCATTCTGCAGCATGACATTTTCCGTATGACAGTCACCATGCAGGAAGGTATGTCTCTCAGGCATGATCTCAAACATCTGCTTCAGTGTATCAATCTCTTCCTGCGTACCGACAAGTCCTGTCAGACGATCCATCCATCCGAGGAAGAGGCGGCGTATATCGGTAAATTCACCAGGCTCTACCTCAATCTGATGGAGGGAGCGGATCTCCCGGGCAAAACTGGTAATATAGTGTCGAAGATTCGCCCTGTCCTTTTTTATGATCTGTCCCAAAACCTCGGCATCCAGAAGTTCATACACCGTACCGTAGCAATTTCCCACCTTGACTATGTCAAAAGAGATTGCGGAGGGAACTCCTTTCAAAAAGGCCGCTTTAGCCCTCACCCGCTCATCCTCAATCATCTTGATATCCCTGTCTTCGCGGTAGACCTTAACGATGGTATCGGGGGCCATACGGTAAACGGAAGCCGTTGCCCCTTTTCCGATCAGCTCGCAGCCTTCTATGGAGATCTTCCTGATGCGTTTATGCACGTCAAAGAGCACCACAAAACCGGTGATTTCAAAAATCTCCCAGACCTGGGGGGAGACATTTATCACTTTGATCTGCTTTCCTGATTGCTTCTTCAGTTTCATCAGTACCCGAAGTCCTGCAGAAGAGATATATTCCAGTCCCTCTGCATCCACTGTGAGCTCTGCATCCGGCATCCCCTCAACGGCCGCAAATATCTCCTGTTCCACCAAGGAAGCGTTCCCGGAGTCAATGTGCCCTTCAAGAAATAATGTCAGCGTATTATTTTCAAGTTGTGTTCTCATCATTTTGTCCCTTCATTTTCTTCGATCACTTTGACATTAACTTTACAGTATTCTACAAGACAAAACAATGGTTTATTCTATTTTTCACAGCAATATTTCATTAATTCTGTAAGCTGACGGTTATCGTCACATTATCTTTTCCCAGTATCCGTGCCAGTTCTTCTGCTGTTTTATTATCAATATGCCCGAGCCTTGTGTAACTCCATGAATTCGAGCCATAAAACACTACGATCCGGTCACCTTGATACAGGACAATGTCTCCGGCACTCGTCGTTATCTGTCTGTCATTCTCAGGCAGCGCATGTCCGATAGGGCCTACCTGCTCAAAATCTCCGTACATGGACATCTCCACGGTAAGGGGTTCCTCCGAAACAAGTTC
>CAJGDH010000030.1 GCA_904502145.1 uncultured Eubacterium sp. | reverse complement strand
GGTCAGTTTATGTACGTACTGCTCGATGGCATTGTAGAAATTGTCCATCTGAACCGTATCTCCAATGAATGCTTTGTGGAAAGCATCTCTTGCCTGGCCGTCCCACATGCCGTTTAAGCTGCCCTCTGCCCTGCGTAAGGATTCGATCTCTCTTTTAAATCTTGTGTTCAGGTTCTTTAACTCTGCTGCTTTGTTCTTCATCTGTGCTGTGCTTACTGTAATCTGATGTGCCATATTTAGCTCCTTTCCGGTTCTTAATCCTTTAAAATATGTACGTTTTCCTGATCTTGTTATTTATAACTTCTTGCATTCGCCAGCCTGACAGCCTCCATCTCCGCATCGTAGGTGTTTTTCGCGGCGGTTCGTATAACCGCTGCCGCCTCACGAAGATTCTTCGCAACTGACAGGAGGTTATCGGAAGTGTTCTGTCCTTTTTTTCTGAAAGCTGTGGATGAATCGCTCTTCCAGCAGGAAGACAGCTGATTCAGGTTGCCGGTGAGTTCCCTTCGGGAAGTATTCTCAATCTTGCCTGCAATCTCCTCCAGCCGGTTTGCCTGATTCGAAGCATTTTTAAAATCCATCCATAACTGATTTGCTGATTTTGCCATAGATCAAACCTCCACCTATATGATGACATCATCCGGCAGGCTGCTTATGACCTGTGTGACTTTCCTGTCCACATCGAGATAGATATCTGCCATCTTAAGAAGATCATCGGGATGTTCTTTCAGCCTTTTAATGATCCTTACGACATCATCATCCATTTCCTTCTTTAATTTTCTGTGTACTTCGCTGGCCTCGCCCTCCCAGTAAGATTTGGAGTTCTCAACGAGAGTGGATACCTTATTCCAGTCAGCCTGGATTTTGTTGATCTGTGTTGTAATCTCCTGAGCTTTGGCTTTCAGCACCTCAGGGGTTACTTTAAGTTGAATTCCTGCCATACCTCTTCCCCCCTGTTAACATTTGATGCCGGAAACAAGCTGCTCCACCTGCTTCTCACATTTCTCATATTTCGTTTTTGCGTTCGTTTCGTACTTGTGGATGGAATCAATACTGCTGATGATGGCGTTCAAGGCATTGATGTCATCATTAAACGCTGCAGTGAATGCTGCTTTTGCTTCCCCCGTCCACATTTTGTTAAGCTGGTCGACACTCACTTTCATCGCATCCATCTCTTTCCTCAGGGATGCGATGCGGGCCGCCACTTCATTGGCATCCATATTCAGCCTCGTGGTATTGATCTTGATCTTATTCACCATCGGTTTTCCTCCCTGTCCTCATGTCCTACACAAATCTGATGCCGGCATCCTGAAGTGCCTGTCCCAGATCTTTTAAGACCACGTTAAACCAACCCGGATTAACCAGTCCTTTTGTGAATCCGCCAAGCCAATCCTCATATTCGGAAATGGTCTCCTCGCAGTTCTGGTACAACTGGATAATTCTCTCCAAAGTAAAACGCATTGTCTGAACTCTGCGGATCAATGTGTACAGGTCAGTCTTCTGGGCATTCAGCTTTCTGCAGGTGATCCGGATCCCTTCCTCCTGTATCCTTTTCAGACTGAGGATAACATCAGCAAGGTCGTAGTACTGCTTCATCAGTGTATGCTCACTATGCTTTAACTCCTGTATGATTTGTCTTATCTTTGTCAGATTGATTTCTGTGTACATAGGCTCTCTTCCTTTCATGGCCCCAGTATATATGCAAACATCAGATAAATGTGCATTAATTCCACGAAATGCAGGTTTTTCTCCCTGCTTGACCAGAATCAGATCAACATGATCCTGCTCCCGTCCTTCAGACCTTCATCAGTCAGGGTGCTTCGCCTGGGAAGTATCCTGTCATAATCCAGGGAACAAAGCAGAAAACGGCTGCCCTCCTGAGCCGGAGGCTGCTTCAGTTTTTTCGTCATCATCTCTTCTATCTCACCGATCACCTGCTCGATGACTGCGTTTTCATCAAGCATAAAATCAAATGTCTCATCCATTGCAGGAACGACCAATTCCACCAATATCATAATTCTCTCCTATCCTCCGGAATATCATGGGCAGAACACATTTCAAGAAGCTCTTCCTGCCATGTTTCCGGGGTAAAACGGACAATCCTACGGGTCATCTCACGTTCGATATCCATAAAGATATCGATTCCTCTCTCCCTAATCCGGATTTTCTCCAGTTCCCTTCCTTCTCTCGGGTGGAGAAAGATCAGGGTCGCCAGTGGAGGATCATTCAGCTGAGGCTGCTCCGGGGTTTCTTCCTCCGCGTCATAAAACAGCTGTTCTTCGGGGAAAACGGATGCTTCCGTCAGTACATCCAGCACATCGTTCTGTGACAGGATGGAGATCCGGAAAGTTTTATTTTCCCTTCTGCTCAGTTCAAGCATAACTGCCCGGCTGCCGTTAAAATAAAAGATAACCTCTTCTCCTGAGCCGGGTTTCTCCAGCCGCATGCAGCACCTGGAGGGAAGAAGGATCTTCATCATCTCCGAAGCGATACCTTCAAGCCGGACAGAATCTCCTTCCCAGCTGACCAGACCCTTTTGATAAAGCCCTGCCAGAATACGGTATATGTCTGTGGCAGACATACCCTCCGGGGCAATTCCCTTCTCGTCTGACGACATCCCGTACCAACGTTCAATTCCCTTGCCGGCAAGAAGAAGATAGAATTCCTCCTCACCTATGTAATATCTCTCATCAACCACAGATATCACTCCTTCAATGATTTCATATATTCTTTCAGGTCAGGTTTATAGCTGCGGGCCAGCGGAACCATGATGTCATCTTCCAGAAAGATCATGTTTTCGGAAAGTCTGACTTTGGTAATGTATGCTTTATTTACGACAAAGCTTCTGTGGCAGCGGATGAAATCCTCCGGCAGCTGTCTGATGATATTATCCATCGTTTCGTATTTGCTGTACTCTTTTTCCTTAAGACGTACATAGATCTTCTTTCCCCTGACCTCAATATAGTAGATCTTGGAATAGGGAATGGAAATCTGTCCCTCCCGGTTTTCGATCACCATTCTCCTCTCCTCATCCCCGGTATCCCGGTCACGGAATATAGCCTGGAAGAACTGGGATATGGTCTGTTTGCTGATATCTGTCCGGAAAGGTCTGAGCAAAAGGGATGCAGCCCGGATATCCGGTGTCAGATACGACATGGGGGAGACAGTCCCGTCCGCGATCAGAAGCATCTGGACCAGTTCGTTATCCCGGCGTATATCTTTGCTGAGCCCCAGTCCTCCGGGGGCAGTCACATCCAGAAATGCAGCATCCATCAGCTGACCTTTATCCATCTCTTCCCTGGCCCGGTCAGCCCTGCTGAATGAGGATACCACAAGCTGGTCATCTGACTGGCGGGAGACTGCAAAACGCGACTGTTCCTCCAGCAGTCTCCCTTCCTTTTCATTTGTATTAAACATCAGCATCGTAATCATGGATTATCTCCTTGCCAGAGGAATCACAACTTTTTGTGTTTCCTGTTCATCAGTCACTGCGGGGATCTGTCCGATACCCGCTTTCTCGGATTTGGTCTGTTCCAGGAAAGGAATGTATTCAAAATTCAGGACAGGATTATCCGCGACTTTTCCGCCGAGATGTATACCCTGTTTGTGGCCGATAAAACTCTCATAGAGAGCGTATCCGGAAACCATTTCCCTCTTGTCCAGACTGATGTCTCCGATAAAATAGATATTGTGGAGAAAGCCTTTGGCGATAATGTTTTCCAGAAAGCCTTTCATATCTTTCTCCGCATTATAGACGAAGGGAACAAACCAGCTCAATTCGGAGATGAAGATGAAATACGGAACTTCCTTAGACATTACATCGAAGATTTCATCCTCTTCCATCTCTTTGGCGATCAGCTCCTGCTTCATTTTGTTTCTGCGTTTAAACTCCGGAAGAAGAGCAGTGAGATACTCAAAAAGACTATCCTCATCAGTGACATAAGTTATTGCGCTTTCATGTTCGAATGCACGCAGAGTCTTCTTCGGATCGTCTATGATACAGATATTTGCGCCTTTCTTCAAAGCTGACTGGACACAGACCTTAAGAAGGTTGCTCTTCCCTGTCCTGGATCCTCCCCAGATGGTATAACAGTATGTGGACCGCAGGGGGATACTGTATACGGATGCATTATCGGCATCATATCCGATGGGCAGGCACTCCGGAGAGGCAGCCTGAATTTCAAACTCTTCCAGCTGCTCAAACAGGGACCATACCGGTTTGCCCGGGATCTCAGGAATCTTTCTGGCCCGTTTGCCGTGATAGTTCTCCGCCATCTCCCTGCAGCATCCCTTTATCTTCTCCAGTCGTTCATAATCATTTTCGGCCGGGAGAGCAAGGGCGGTCTGATATTCCAGTATACGGTCGTCGATCATGGCAAGTCCGCGGCCTCTCTCGTTCTCCGGAAGAACATCAAACTGATTCGTGTGGAGAAGATCGGCATAAGCGTATTTATCGGGAAGGTTCAGACAAAGAACTGTTCCCACATTGTCCCCCACCCTCTGGGTGATATCATTCATGCCAAACCCTGTACCGGACATAACCAGGTAAATACCGTGGTTGACGCCTTCTTTGGAGAGTCGGATCAGGGCATCCTCAAATTTCTCTTCCGTCTTCTCTTTCAAGGCAGCATAATTGTCAACAAAAATGAGTATTGCGGGAAGGACAACGCCGTTAACCTGAATATACTGGCTGTAATTTCCTCCACGGAAAAGATTCTTACGTTCCTGGAGGATGGATTCCATCATATTGAAGAATTTACCGACTTTATCGATATCACTCTCGTACATGATTCCGCCGACATGGGGGGCTTCCTCAAAAGCAGCCAGCATTTTGGCGCTGAAATCCAGGCAGTAGATGTTGACATACTCCGGACTGAATTTCTGGATGAGGGAGTAGATCATCGTCTGCATCATTGTGGATTTACCGGTGACTATGCTTCCGCAAACGGCCACATGCCCACTCCTGGCAAAATCCAGCAGCAGAGGCATCTGTGCCTGGTTTTCGGGGTCATCCAGCTTCCCGACAAGGATCTCGAGATTCCATTCATCCTGTTTTCTGCTCCAGCTTCCGTCGGACCAGGAATTGTTCCTGAACTCTTCAAAGTCTTCCAGATAGAGCTGTTTGGGAAGAACAGGCATCCAGAGTTGTAATTCATAGTTGTATCCGTTTTCATTGGCGATTTTCGCCAGATATTCCTTGACAGCTTCAAGCTGTGTCTTTTCCTTCGCCTCAGGCAGCCTCAGTTTCTTTTCCATGGAAAGGAGCATGATCTGCTCAGGCATATCTCCGGCATCAGTCCCGATCTTACTGTAAAGACGGATAAAGTTCTCCAGTCTCTCCGTGTTGAAATCAGTCCTGCCGTAATCGATCCCGTCCTCTTCCATATAGGAATAGATCGAGTTGGTGATAAGATCCATATACAGCTTCGTATCCAGGATTCCTTCCACAGTCTGCCCGGTCTCACTTAGGGCCCTCTGCAGATAGGATATCAGTTCTTCGATCCACAGATATTGTGTCTTCTTCTTCCTGGAAGCTTTGGCTTTATTTCCGGTCATCTCAACTTTTCCGTTGAGGGCAACCATGGTGGCGATCTCCGTATTCCATGACCCTGCGTCTTTATCGTAGACGGCCCCGCTGTAACCGGACTGGAATAATTCGTAGACCTCATCATTACCTACCTGAAGGTAACAACGTCCGGCCTGAGTGATGTAGGCCGCGTCCGGTTTGTGCAGCATATCGTTGCTGTCCTGCCTGTCCTGAACCCGCAGACACAGACGGAATTTGGAGTTGCTCCAGATATTATCATCCACCGTTCCCGACGGTTTCTGTGTGGCAAGGATAAGGTGTACACCGAGGCTTCGTCCTACCTGAGCCACACTGATCAGCTCTTTCATAAACTCCGGTTCTTCCCTCTTCAGCTCCGCAAACTCGTCGATAATGATAAAGAGGTGTGGAACCGGAAGGGTAGCCTCGCCGTTTTTATACATCTTTGTATAGGCATTGATATTGTTTACACCGTTTTCATTGAAAACTCTCTGGCGGCGTTTATTCTCACTCTTTATGGAGATCATGGCCCTTTTGACCTGATTTCCGGAGAGGTTGGAGATCTGTCCGATCAGATGTGGAAGGCCGTTAAACAGATTGGCCATGCCTCCGCCCTTATAGTCGATAATGAAAAATCCGATATCATCAGGGCTGTAGTTTACGGCGAGGGACAGCATGTATGTCTGTAATGTCTCTGATTTACCGGACCCGGTAGTACCCGCCACGAGACCGTGAGGCCCGTGATATTTCTCATGAACATCCAGATAGCAGGGAGATCCCCCCGCTTTCTGTCCGATCATTCCTTTGATATTGTCATAAACCCTGTTTTTGGCCCATTGATCTTTGACCATGAGTTCTTCCAGACTGTTCACCCCAAGCATCTCAAAGAAGGTGATCGATGAGGGGATCTCCCCTCCTTCTTCCATCTCCAGTACCTGGTAGCCTGACAAAGTCCTGGCAAATGTCTCGATGGCATTCTGGTCCACTTTGTCGAAATCAATCTTTGTCCTTTCGGCAATCCGGTCGTGGATATCATACATCCCACGGAATTCTTCATCATTTTTGATGATATATTCACAGCTGTTGGGAAGCTCCTCATAACGCTCGGACAAAAGGATGGTGGTCAGCCCGCATCGGGCATCTTTTTCGAAGACATACTTGGAGAACAGCTCTCCCTCCAGCATGGAAAGATCGGAAATAAAAATAATATAATAGGGTTTCGGGATCTCACCCTCTTTTTCCTTCTCTTCACATCTCGCCCGGAAGACCCTGGTCAGCTCGTAGAATACCTCACTGGCCTCCTCCTTGGTAGAAGCAATAAAACGTGTTTTTTTATCCTCTGACCAGGTGTGGGGAAGCCATCTGGCGAAACTCCAGGCATTCTTCTGCCTCTCATCATTCCTGTTGTAGATATAGCCAAGCTTCAGGTCCGTGTAGCAGTTGTTGGCGGCAAGCTGGGCACTGAGAACCTGGGCCACATCATTGGCCCCGGATTTGGCGTCACCCCCGACGATACCGATCAGTTTATTTTTCAGAAGGTCAACCCTGACCGGGACATTGTAAAGTTTCTCATAATTCTGTTTGATAAATGCCGGTTTATCCGACAGGTCATCCTTGTACAGCTGAAAACGTTTCTTGGGGATCTCGATCTTGATCTGGAAAGGTATGTCACCGAGTCCAAGCCGATGGGACAGGAAATCATCATGATTGTGATTCCTTCCCCAGAGATTTCCTCCCTCAGTCTTTCCGGTGATGCAGGTCATGGCATCGGGATACAGTTCACCCAATTGTTTTATGGTGTCCTCATACAGGTTTCGTATGGTATCCGTCTGCTCCACCAGATATTCGCTGTAGGCTTTGAAACGGTACGCTTCCTGTTCCTTGGCCTCCTTGCGTTCCCTCCTGGAGTTGGCTATCCCCCAGGCGACACCGATGACCGCCGAAGACAGGGACATAACAAGCCCGGAATACATGTAGAGAGAGCTTCCTCCGCCTTCAATCTGAGAGGCATAAACCATCATCATACATCCCAGCAGCATTGGAAGTGCCATGGTCACAGACGGTCCGATGGTGGAGATGAGAGAGCTCTTCTTTGCCCTGACCTTCTCCGGAGGACTCTCAATCTCTATCACCTGTTCTTCCAGCTTTTCGTAATTTCGGGGAGCACGGTGATAAATCGTTTTCCCTCCCTCACTCCAGGAATGTTCCGGAAGCATAAATGTCTCTTCCGACTCAGTAAAAGGCTTGATCACATCCTGGTCCAGAGAGATTTCCTTTCCCACCCTGTCAATGGCCATGATGGTATCAAGGTAAATGATATGGAGACCCATAACATTGATATAATCACCGAATCTCAATGTCTGCTGTGTCTCCACCTTCTTGGAATTCACATATGTGCCGTTTCTGCTGTAATTAATGACGACGCATCCGTTTTCATCTTTTCTGATGACCGCATGTTTTTTTGACACTGTCTTGAGATAATTATAGACAATATGATTGGAGGGATCACTGCCGATAGTGATCTCTCCAATTAACGGCAGAAGAAATTTATCATAACTGTGGAAGATAAATTTCTGCTCTTTAACGATAATGGTCAGTCTCTCTTCTTTTTTGGTGCGGATATAAATGATATCTTTATCTTTCAGCACCTGACCGGCATAATTTCTGCTGTCTTTCTGGACGAGATAATCATGGTGGGCACAGATCCTCCAGGTTTCATCCAGAATCTCCAGCTTCAATACGATATCCTGAGCAAGCTTGAAATGATCACTTGAAAAAGTGATCTCATAATCGGCATTATTGATGGAAGGTAAGATGTATTCCCTGAATGACTTCTTCGAGTATACGGAAAGGATAATACTCATATCTGTCTACCTCCTCTTTTCGTTGGAGAGCCGGTTATCCAGCCCCTCCCTCTGCCTTTCAAACTCAGCCTTTTCATTTTTTTCACTATAATCCCTGTTTTTCTTTCTCAGCCTGATGATCAGAAAAACAATCAGGATCAATACGATGATCTCATAACAGATGATCGCCATATCAGATGTTAAAATAACCTGCCAGTTCATGTTTCCCCCTTAATTAACCAGATCCCAGTTACTGATACTGTCGCCTCCCCCCGAAGATTTCTTCTTGGAGGATTTTTTCCTGGATGAAGATTTTTTTCTGGACGAAGAGCTTGAAGAGCTTCGGGAAGAAGATGAAGAGCTGCTGTAGGTCGGTTCAGGTTCCGGTTCCGGACCTTTGCTGACCACCAGGTCGATCTTCTTATTTTTATCTACTGTCGTTCCCTCATCAATACTCTGCCTGATCACCTTGCCGCTGTCCACGGAAGAACTGTACTCTTCCGAAGATGCGCCGAATTTCAGTTTGGCTTTTTTTAATGCTTCCTTAGCCTTGTCCAGGGTTTTGCCTGCAAGAGCGGGTACGGAAACCTGCTCGATTCCTTTGCTGATCACCACGGAAACCGTCTCATATTCCTCTACGGTCGATCCGGCCTGCGGTTCCTGGGAGATTACCTTCCCTTTGGCCACGTCGTCCGAATATTTTTTCGCAGATACCTCATAGGTCAGATTGGCTTTGCTGATCATTTCCTCTGCGCTGGAGGACTTGCTTCCCGTGACATCCGGAACCTCCGAGAGGCCCCCTTTACTGATCACTACGTGGATCTCATCCCCTTTTTTCACAATGGTTCCCGGTTCGATATCCTGGGATATGATATTCCCTTTATCCACCGTCTGGGAGTATTCCTCCCCTTCCTTTATCACCTGCAGGGATTCGTCCTCCCCCGATGCTTTGATCTCCGCGGATTCCAGGGTCATATTCGTGAGGACAGGCACCTCTCTTTCCAGGGTTTTCTGATAGTAAGTATATCCTCCGTAGGCTCCTCCTCCCAGGAGGGCAAGGATAAGAACAGCTGCAGCCATCTTGCCTCCGGAAGTCCCCTTCTTTTTCGGTACCGGTTTATCAACGGCCTTCTTCGCCCGATCCGGATCGGTATCTGCGGATACGGGGCCCCGGTCCTCCTCTTCGGGAAGATCAGGCTTGTCCGCCTTATCCTCTTTTTCTTCTTTATCTTCTTTATCTTCTATAATATCTTTGTTATCTGTCTCTTTATAGAATACGCTATTATTCTCTGTGATGTTTACCGGCGTATTCGCAGGTTCATCTGTCGCATTATTTTCCGCTCCGGTACTGTTTGTTTCGGCCTCAGGTCCTGCCTTATGGATCAGCTCCTGCCTGTCCTTTATATCACTGACCTCGGTCCTGAAAAGATAGAACAGACTCTCTTCCTGATCAGGGTCTTCAGGGACATCCTCAGACACAGACACTGTCCTTGTACCGGGCAGGACATCAGGACTTTTTACCTCCGAATCGCTGAATTCGTGATCCTTGTTTACCTGATCCCCTTCCGGATAGATCAGATCGGCTTCCTGTTCATCGTATAAAACAAGCTCCAGGGCTTCCTTCATCAGGGTTGCACTCTCATACCGGTCCCTGGGATCATATGCACAGGCTTTAAGGACAATCTCCGCCAGCCTGCCCCTGGCATTGCAGGGATTCGGCATCGGTTTTCCGCTCAGGCGCAGTACATTTGCTTTCTCTTTGTCAGAGATCCTGATAGGCTGGGGATAAGGAGGAAGAAAAGGCGTCCTGTTATTGTTAAGAAAGCGGTAGAGTACGATTCCCAGAGAGTAGATGTCCACTGAGGAATTGCACTCCTCCCCCTTATAGAGTTCAGGTGCCATATAAGTGTAGGTTCCTTTTTTGGAAAGGTTGGTATGTGTCCTCTCCACCTGCCTGGCAATGCCAAAGTCACCAAGCTTGAATACCCCCAGATCTGATACAAACATATTCTCGGGTTTGATATCCCGGTGAACGATATTGTATTTCTGGCAGACTTCCAGGGCACTGCACATATCCAGTCCCATGCGGATCACGTCACGGACCGTCAGTTTTCTGTGTCTGGTATAATCAAACAAGGGCGTAAGCAGCTCCATACGGATATAGATATTCCAGCCGATCCCGTCCTTATGTTCAACTACCGAGTGGTCTTCATAACTCACGATATTCGAATTGCCCCTCAATTTATACATAAGGGCAACCTCATTAACGATATCCTCGACCACACTTCCCAGATAGGTTTTTATGCTCGCGTCATCCATACCCTCATTCTGAAGTACCTGAATCTCGGATTCATCCGTAGGGATCCGGATGACTTTAAGGGCAGATTCATAGACCCGGCCGAATTCCTGACGTTCTATCCGATATACGGAACCAAAGGAACCTTTACCGAGTTTTTCCTTGATGACCCAGCCGCTCCATATTGAATTCAATTCCTTTTGCATTTCTTCAAACTGCATCAGATACTCCTTGCGCGCCTTCTGCTCTTATCAGTACAACGGTCACATTATCCCTTCCTCCCCGGGCCAGGGCTTCATCGACCAGACGTTTTGCCAGAAATTCCGCTTCTCTTCCCGGAACAGGTATATCCTCCTCGTCCAGGATCTCCCGGATCCTGTCCTCTTCCACCATATCCGTAAGTCCGTCACTGCAGAGAAGGTACCAGTCACCTTCCCTGGCCGCGAACACCGTATGTTCATATGGTTCCACCATGACATCATCCTCATCCTTCATTCCCAGATACTGGTAAATGGCATGGCGGTCAGGATGTTTCATGGCCTGCTCTCTGGTAAAAAGCCCCTGTTCGTAGAGCTCTGTAACCAGATTATGGTCTTTGGTCATCTTCTTCAGGGTATGGTTTCTCAACAGATAGCCCCTGCTGTCTCCGACATTGCTGAACCAGCACATGTCATTGGAGATACTCAGGATCACACAGGTGGATCCCATGGCCTTTCCCTTTCCGGCTTCCAGAATCCGCCGGTTGGCCTTATTGATATAGGACATAAGTTCATCACCAAACAGGCTCTTTTTTGTCTCATCCATGGTCCCGGCTGCAATATAGGAGGCGACTTCTCCGTTCTCGGCTCCGCCGATCCCGTCGAATACTGCGGCTTTCACCAGCTGTTCCGACCGGGAAGCAGCTTCAAAGGTGAACAGACTGTTGTCAGTCCGATAATCACCATTCAGATAAAAATTATCCTCATTGTTGGATCTTATCTTTCCGCCGTGAGTTACGGCATATGCTTGATAGACCATCCTGCATTCCTCACTTTTTACTTTATTTTGATCATGCGTCCGTAGCTCCATATACCGTAGAGGGTCATTCCATCCTTTTTCTTGAAAGCACGGACACGTACATAATATTTCTTTTTACTGCTGAGACCGGTCACAGGTTTCTTCGTCGTCGTATATTTTTTGGAAAAATTCTTCTGATAGACGTCACCGGTCTTAAATTTGCTGTCTCTGCTGAACTGGACCTGATACCCGCTCGCTGCCTTGTTCTTTGTCCAGGTCACCTTCAGTTTCCCCTTGCCGGGAGATTTCACCGATTTGATGGTCATCTTTTTGGGGACAACCAGGACGGTGATCTTCTTCACGGCACTTTCGTAGGATGACGTTGCGGAGGCGGTTATCGTGATGACAGCCTTGCCGTAATCCTTGACGGTGATCTTTCCGGCAGAGTTTACGGATGCCACGGAAGTTTTCGAACTCTTGTAGGTCAGATGACCGTTTCCGCTGGTTTTTGCTCCGAGATTGAAGGCGGCACTCTTGATGGCTACCGTTTT
>CAJGDH010000029.1 GCA_904502145.1 uncultured Eubacterium sp. | reverse complement strand
GAATTCTCCAAAGACCTGGCATCCATCTGTGATGTCTTTGTCAATGACGCTTTCGGTACAGCCCACAGGGCACACTGCTCCAACGTAGGTGTTTCAGCACTTAAAGATACAGCAGTTGTCGGTTACCTTATGCAGAAGGAGATCGATTTCCTCGGCAATGCCGTTGAGAATCCGGTACGTCCCTTTGTAGCTATCCTTGGCGGTGCCAAGGTTGCGGACAAACTGAATGTTATCTCCAACCTGCTCGAAAAATGTGACACCCTCATCATCGGCGGCGGTATGGCCTACACCTTCCTTAAGGCAAAAGGCTATGAGATCGGAAAATCCCTTCTGGATGATTCAAAGATCGACTACTGCAAGGAGATGATGGATAAGGCAGAGAAGCTCGGGAAACAGCTTCTTCTTCCCGTTGACACCGTATGTACGGACATGTTCCCGGATCCTATCGATGCTGAGATCGCAACGGTTGTTGTGGATTCCGACAAGATCCCTGCCGACAAAATGGGTATGGACATCGGACCGAAGACCATCGAGCTTTATGCCGATGCGGTGTAATCAGCCAAGACCGTGGTCTGGAACGGACCTATGGGCGTATTCGAGAATCCTATCCTCGCCGCAGGAACCAAGGCAGTCGCAGCAGCTCTCGCTGAGACGGATGCCACCACCATCATCGGCGGCGGAGATTCCGCAGCTGCAGTAAACCAGCTTGGCTACGGCCCGAAGATGTCCCACATCTCCACCGGCGGCGGAGCTTCCCTTGAATTCCTTGAGGGCAAGGAGCTTCCCGGCGTTGCCGCTGCAAATGATAAATAAAATATATCCAAATTGATTCTGATTGAAAATGAAAAGAGGTTAATTGATTATGCGTAAAACAATTGTTGCCGGAAACTGGAAAATGAACAAAACTCCCTCTGAGGCTGTCAAACTTGTCGAGTTATTAAAACCCTTAGTGGCAAGTGAAGATGTTGACGTGGTATTCTGCGTTCCCGCCATTGATATCGTTCCCGTTGTTGAGGCAGCCAAAGGAACCAACATCAAAGTCGGTGCAGAGAATATGTACTACGAAGAGAGCGGAGCTTACACAGGTGAGATCGCTCCCGCCATGCTGGTAGACGCTGGTGTTGAGTATGTCATCATCGGCCATTCAGAGAGAAGAGAATACTTCAAAGAGACAGATGCCGACATCAATAAAAAAGTGAAAAAGGCTCTTGAGCATAACCTTGTTCCGATCATGTGCTGCGGTGAGACCCTCGAACAGAGAGAGCAGGGCGTCACCATGGATTTCATCCGCCAGCAGGTTAAGATCGGCTTACAGGATGTGAGCGCTGAAGACGCCGCAAAGGTTGTTATCGCTTACGAACCCATCTGGGCGATCGGAACCGGCAAGACAGCAACAACAGAACAGGCTCAGGAAGTTTGCGGAGCCATCCGTAAATGTATCGCTGAAGTATACGATGAGGCTACCGCAGAAGCTATCCGTATCCAGTACGGCGGATCTGTCAATGCCAAGACAGCCCCCGACCTGTTCGCACAGCCGGATATCGACGGCGGCTTAGTTGGCGGAGCTTCCCTGAAAGAGGACTTCGGCAAGATCGTAAATTATAAATAATACTGCACATTTATGTGTTTAGGAGATTTGTAGAATGAGCAGAAAACCAACCGTTTTAATGATATTGGACGGCTTCGGGCTGAATGAAAAGCATGAGGCGAATTCGGTGTATCTGGCCAAAACACCCAATCTCGATAAGCTGATCCGGGATTATCCCTTCGTCAAAGGCTACGCCAGCGGAATGGCTGTCGGTCTGCCGGACGGACAGATGGGTAATTCGGAGGTCGGCCATCTGAATATGGGTGCAGGGCGTATCGTCTATCAGGAACTCACACGAATCACAAAATCCATCCAGGATGGCGATTTCTTCGAGAACCCTGCCATGCTTCAGGCGGTCGGGAACTGTAAGGAGAAGGGATCAACCCTCCACCTGTACGGACTTCTGTCCGACGGCGGTGTCCACAGCCACAACACCCACCTGTATGCACTTCTGGAGCTGGCAAAGAAAAGCGGGCTCGAGGATGTCTGTGTCCATTGCTTCCTCGACGGCCGTGATACGCCCCCGACTTCCGGTCAGGGCTTTGTCGCTGAGCTGGAGGAGAAGATGGCAGAGATCGGTGTCGGCAAGGTAGCCTCCATCGAAGGACGTTATTATGCCATGGACAGGGATACCAACTGGGACCGTGTGGAGAAAGCTTACGCGGCCCTGGTCTACGGTGAGGGGAACAGTGCCGACAGCGCTGCCCAGGCCATGGAGGATTCCTACGCCGCAGGGGTCACCGATGAGTTCGTCATCCCCGTAGTGATCAGGGAAGACGGTAAACCGGTGGGAACCATCAAGGAGAATGACTCCGTCATCTTCTTTAACTTCCGTCCCGACCGGGCAAGGGAGATCACCCGCGCCTTCTGTGATCCTGATTTTACCGGCTTTGAGCGCAGGGGTGGATATTTCCCGCTCACCTACGTATGTTTCTCTGACTACGATCCCACGATCCCCAACAAGCTGGTGGCCTTCCATAAGGTGGAGATCACCAACACCTTCGGTCAGTTCCTGGCGGATCATGGTCTGAAACAGCTCCGTCTCGCGGAGACAGAGAAATATGCCCACGTCACTTTCTTCTTCAACGGCGGCGTGGAGGTGCCCAATAAAGATGAGGACCGTATTCTTGTGAAGTCTCCCGGTGTGGCCACCTACGACCTTCAGCCGGAGATGAGCGCCCCGGAGGTCTGCGACAAGCTTGTGGCCGCCATCAGGGGACAGGAATATGATGTGATCATCATCAACTTTGCCAACCCGGACATGGTGGGACATACCGGAGTCCAGGAGGCCGCCATCAAGGCCGTGGAAGCTGTGGATACCTGTATCGGCAGAGTTCTGGAAGCACTTCTCGAGGTCGGAGGACAGATGTTCCTCTGTGCGGACCATGGAAACTGTGAGCAGATGATCGACTATGAGACAGGCGATCCCTTCACGGCACACACCACCAACCCCGTTCCTTTCATCCTGATCAATTACGATGAGGGATATACTCTGAGGGAGGGAGGATGTCTGGCAGACATCGCACCGACCCTGATCCAGATGATGGGAATGGAACAACCGGCTGAAATGACTGGAAAGTCACTTCTGATCGAAAAATAAACCTATGGCTGTTATGGTGTTTACGCCATAACAGCCTGTTCTTTTGCGCAATGCGCATATCCGACCGATGTGCGATGTGCCCGTCGCGCAGGGCAGGGGAAGGATCAAGATCGCCTGTCCGGACGAACCGGCGACAGGACTGCCGGAAAAGTCCTGATCAAGATTTCCGGAGGAACAACAGATGAAGATTGGTAGAAACGATAAATGCTGGTGCGGCAGCGGAAAAAAATATAAAGGCTGCCACATGGCATTCGACAACAGGATCAAGGATTACAGGAGCCGTGGATTTCAGGTTCCCAACCATCAGATGATCAAGACCCCTGAGCAGATCGAAGGGATCCGTCAGGCGGGAAGAAAAAACACCATGGTCCTGGATTATATCACCCCCTATGTGAAGGCCGGTGCCAACACGGCCGAACTTGACCGGCTCATCGAGGCCTACACCAGGGAGATCGGCTGTATCCCTGCATGTCTGGGCTACGAAGGCTACCCCAAGAGCGTGTGTATCTCCGTGGATGACATCGTATGCCACGGGATCCCCGCTGAGGACTATATCCTGCAGGAAGGGGATATCGTCAATGTGGACTGCACCACGATCTACAACGGATATTTCGGGGATGCTTCCCGCATGTTCTGTATAGGCGAGGTGAGTGAGGAGAAGAGAAAGCTGGTGAGGGTCACCAAAGAGTGCCTGGACCTGGCTTTGGAGAATACAAGGCCCTGGGGAACCCTCGGGGATATGCAGTATGCCTGCAACAAACATGCCACGGAGAACGGATATACCATCGTCAGGGAGATCGGCGGACACGGCTGCGGCGTGAAATTCCACGAAGAACCCTGGGTGGGCCATATCGGAGAGCCCGGAACCGGAATACTCCTGGTACCGGGAATGACATTTACCATAGAACCTATGGTAAACATGGGCGGACCGGATGTCTTCCAGGATGAGGATGACGGATGGACCATATACACTGTGGACGGAATGCCTTCCGCCCAGTGGGAGTACACGATCCTTGTGACAGAGGACGGCACGGAAGTATTATCATATTGATGGGGAGAGATGACACCATGCCATCAAAAGAAAAGAACAGAACGGCAGTCGGAAAAGAAAATGACAGATATTACGCTTTCTTTGATGCCGAATATACCTGTTTCATGAATTATGACAGGAGATTTGACCGGAATCACAGCAATGAGGTGATCTCTGTGGGTCTGGTGATCGCCGACCAGGATTATGATTTCGTCGAGGAATTTTACACCCCTGTCTGTCCAAAATATAATCCTGTCCTGACCAGATACTGCAAGGAACTGACAGGACTGACCCAGGAAGAGATCAACGGTGCCCCTTCTTTTGAACAGGCATTCCAGAGGATCGACAAGATCCTTCAGACCTACCATATCCATACGGTATATGTCTGGGGAAATGACCGGGTGACCCTGGAGGATAATCTCCGCAAGAATCACCCCCATATCTCGAAAAAGTACCGGAGGGTCATCGGCAAAGTCACGGACATCACCAGAAAGCTTACCGTGAAGATCTTCGGCTACAGGATGAGTGTCAGCCTGGCGGATATGAAGTTTGTCTGTGACATGGAGCATGTGATCTCCCACAATGCCCTCGATGATGCCAGGGACCTGTATCTGATCACGAAAACCATCATGACCGGACGTTACAGAAAGACAAAAGCCGGTCAGCTGGAAGAATATATTTCCCTCAGGGATACCTACCACCGTTACAGAAGATTCCGCAAACTGTGGCCCCTTGATGAAAATCCCAGGAAAAAATCACCTGCATTCAAAGCGGCCAGTGAGAAATATATCAAGGAACTCAAGGAGTTCTACGCGGGGGAGGACGGGGTGATACCGGCTCCGATCCTTGGGATCTGTGATGATATCCGCAATCTCTCGGGAATGGATGCAAGAGATTGCCCAAGGCTCATTGAAAAATAGCCGAATATATTGTAGGATAAGATAAACAAAATATCTATCATCCAAGGAGGAAGACGATGAAGAAATATATAGCGGTATTGCTTGCATTCTTATTATTATTCAGTCAGGCAGGCTGCAGGAAAAGATCCGGGGAAGCGGACACTTCCAAAGAACAGACAACTATGGAGGGAGTGGATGACGGCAAACTGAAAGTCGGATTTATCCTGCCGGCGGAAGATAATGCTCCGGATACCGTGGCCAGAGTGGATGCGATCCGCAGGATGCAGCACAGGACAGGCCTCACCGACAGGCAGGTATTTATTCAGAGAAACGTTGGAAAAGAGGAGTGTCCCCAGGAGATCAAAACTCTTGCCGATAAGGGATGCCAGCTTATCCTTGCCCTGGGTGCCCGCTATGAGGAAGCAGTCCTTGAGGCAGCGGAGGAATATGATGATATCCAGTTCTGCCTTGAAGGGGGAAGGGAGAGCGCCGACTCTGACCTGCCCAATGTCCATACCTTTAATTCCAGGATCTATGAAGCTTACTATGCTGCCGGGGTGATCGCCGGAATGGAGCTGAACCATCGTCTCAACCGCGGGGATATCTCCCCCTATGACTGCAGGGTCGGCTTTGTTGCCTACAAACAGTGTGCGGAGACCAGCACCTGTATCAATGCCTTTTATCTGGGCATCCGTACCCAGTGTTCCCAGTCCACCATCGATGTGCGCTACGTGGGAAAACGGGGCAATTACGATGCTGACGGAGAGGCGGCACGGCAGCTTGCCGCATCCGGTGTGGGCATGATGTGTACCTATACATATACCAGCGCCGCGGCGGCGGTATGTGCAGAACGCGGTATCCCGGTCATCGGAAATGAATACAATATCATAGATTCCGCCCCGAAGCAGGCCCTCACTTCAACCTATACCGACTGGAGCCTGTATTACACCGACGTGGTCAATGCCATGATCAACGGAAGAATAATCGACAAGGATTTCTGCGGCGGTTACAAAGGAAATATGGTGAGCCTCACCCAGCTCAACGATGCTGAGGTGGTTGAAGGGACCGCACAGAAACTGATGGAAGTGGAAAAGAAACTTAGAAAAGGCAGTATCAAGATATTTGACACCACCGGTTTTACCATAGACGGACAGAGCCTTGATGAACTGGTCAAGACAGAGGATGAGTATAAAAAGAAATATGATGAATACCTGAAGGGTGGGGAGCTCAAAGAGCAGTCCGCCACATCTGCCCCGATCTTTGTGGACCTGATCGACGGTGTCCGTGAGAGTTCCATGGATTATCTCGGCGGCAGCTCGGAGGAATCAGAGGAGGAAAATCCTTAAATTCCGGAGATTATGCTTGTCATTTCTCTATATATGTGTTATGATATCGGAAGTTGTGCGAAGAGGAGGTGTGAAAGGTGATCAGAACAATTTTTACGGTTTTATTCATTATCGTATGTATCGCATTGATCGTAGTGGTACTGATGCAGGAAGGCAAATCAGCCGGTTTGGGATCTTTGAGCGGTCAGGTTGATTCTTATGTCAGCAAGAACCGTGGCAGAACGAGAGAAGGCAAGTTAGAGCGGGCAACAGTGATCCTCGCTGTCTTATTCTTCGCACTCGCGATCGGCTTATGTCTTAAGGTTTTCATGTAAATGATTTCTGTGCCGCCTCATTACGATATGAGGCGGCTTTTTTACATAATTACAGGAAATATGATGAACAGACAGGATTTATTTGAATTATTTGAACAGAGAAAGAAGAAGATCAGGGACCTGATCCTGGGCGAGGAATACACCCCCATGAAGTTTAAGGAACTGGCCTGTTACCTGGAAGTTTCCGGGGAGGACAGGAAGAAACTGAAGGCTGTAGTGGATGCCCTGGTGGAGGATGGGACCATAGAGCTGACCTCCCGGGGCAAATACGTCAAACCCCGCAACCTGAACGTCGTCGGACATTTTATCGGCAATGCCAGGGGATTCGGCTTCGTGACTTCTGAAGAACTTCCGGAGGATGTCTTTATTCCCGCGGAATATGTGAACGGGGCCCTCCATGGGGATACGGTCCGGATCCGGATAAAGGGAAGCCAGATGCCCGGAAAAAGGCGGGAAGGGTGTGTCCTGTCTGTCCTGGAAAGAGGGCTCACCAGCCTTGTGGGAACATATCATCAGAATAAGAGCTTCGGTTTTGTTCTCCCGGATGAAACCCGTTTCGGAAAAGATATTTTCGTCCCCGGCAAGAAGAATATGGGGGCCAGTCAGAATGACAAAGTGGTGGTAAGGATAACCGATTACGGCACGGAGAGAAAGAATCCCGAGGGCGAGATAACCAGGATCCTGGGCAGTATCGACGATCCCTCCACCGATGTCAGCTCCATCCTGGTCAAATACGGGATAGAGGAGGCTTTCCCCAAGGCTGTGCTGAATGAAGCTTCGGGCCTGCCGGACACAGTGACAGAGGAGGTGACCGGGAACAGAAAAGATCTGAGGGATCTTCTGACCGTTACCATCGACGGGGAGGATGCCCGGGATCTTGATGATGCCATCACTTTGGTCAGGATTCCCGAAGGCTACCGGCTCGGAGTACATATCGCCGATGTAAGCCATTATGTGACGGAAGGATCGGCACTGGATGAGGAAGCCATCGCCAGAGGGACCAGTGTGTACCTGGCAGACCGGGTGATCCCCATGCTTCCCCGGGAACTGTCCAACGGTATCTGTTCCCTGAATGCCGGTACTGACCGTCTGGCCTTGAGCTGTATCATGACCATAGATCCAAAGGGCAACGTCATTGATCATACTGTGGCGGAGACGGTGATCCGGGTGGACCGGAGAATGAGTTACACCGGTGTCCAGGCAATCCTCGACGGTGAAGACCATCCTGAGGGGGACAGCCGGGCCATCGTGGACCTGTGCTTTCTGATGAAGGAGACGGCAGCTCTGCTGAAGGAAAAAAGGAGGAAAAGGGGTGCCATCGATTTTGATTTTCCGGAATCCAAGATCATCCTGGATGAGGAGGGATTCCCGGTAAAGATCTATCCCTACCCGCGTAATACAGCCACAGATATCATCGAAGATTTTATGCTTATCGCCAATGAGACCATCGCAGAGGATTATTTCTGGCAGGAGATCCCTTTCCTCTACCGGGTGCATGAAGCACCGGACCCGGAAAGGATAAAGAAGCTGGATGTCTTTATCCGCAATTTCGGTTATTATCTGAAAACAGGACGAGAGACATTTCATCCTAAAGAAATCCAGAAACTGCTCTTTTCTCTGGAGGGTGAGCCGGAGGAAGCCCTGATCAGCAGACTGGCCTTAAGGTCCATGCAGAAGGCGGCATATTCCACCCAAAATGTGGGGCACTTCGGTCTGTCCACCCAGTATTATACCCATTTCACCTCTCCGATCCGCCGGTATCCTGACCTTCAGATCCACAGGATCATCAAGGAAGGGATCCACGGCAGGCTGAACGAAGAGAGGCTTATGCATTACGAGCAGATCCTTCCTTCCATCGCTGAGTCCTCTTCCCGTCTGGAGCGCAGGGCCCAGGATGCAGAGAGGGATGTGGAGAAACTGAAGAAGGTTGAATACATGGAACAACATCTGAAAGAAGCCTTCTCCGGTGTGATCTCGGCTGTCACGGCCAACGGTTTCTTTGTGGAACTCGACAATACGGTGGAGGGATTCGTTCCGATCTTCAGCCTTATGGATGGGGAGTATGTCTTTTATGAGGCTGAGTACAAGATCTGGAATGTGGATACCCGCAGAGAATTCACCCTGGGACAGAAGGTGGATATCGTGGTTTACAGGGTGGACAAGATATCCCGCAATATCGACTTTATGCTGAAGGAATTCTGCGGACCCTATGATGAATATCCCTGTGCCGAAGAAGAACCGGAGTGGGAGGTCGTGGATGCGGACGGAATGGATTCCACCATTTTCAGCGGTGACTGGGATGATGATGAGGACGAGCTGATCAACGACCGGATCAGTGACGAGGAAGTAGAGCGTCTTCTGAATCTGTATTCCCGGAAGAAACCCTGATGGGATCTTGCCAATAAATCACCAGTATCGAAACGGAGGAGAACAGTCATGTCCAGGACTGACAGTATCAAACTGATCGCCAACAATAAAAAAGCATACCACGATTTTTTCATCGATGAGAAATATGAAGCGGGGATCGAACTCTGCGGGACCGAAGTCAAGTCCCTCCGCATGGGGAAATGCAGCGTGAAGGAATCCTTCATCTCTATCAGCCACGGCGAGGTATTCATCCATCATATGCATATCAGCCCCTATGAGAAAGGAAATATCTTCAACAGGGATCCCCTCCGGTCCAGAAAGCTCCTGCTGCATAAAGCAGAGATCCGCAAGCTGGAATCACAGGTTCAGGCCAAGGGCTATACCATCATGCCCCTCAAAGTCTACTTCAAGGGCAGTCTGGTCAAGCTGGAGATCGGCCTGGCAAGAGGAAAGAAACTCTACGATAAGCGGCAGGATATCGCCAGAAAGGATGCCAAGCGAGAAGCAGAGAGAGATTTCAAAGTTAGAAATCTGGGATAATAGTATGTTATTCGGTTAAATATCTGACTGAAATTAAAAAAGGGGTTCGCTATATTGCGAACCCCTTTGGAATTCTCTGTGAAGTTATCTGAACTGACTCCATTCCAGCTCGTTCCGGGTATTGGTGCCTATTCTTTTACACATGTCACTGAACAGTGCGACCTCTTCCTCGGTGAATCCCCTGAATATCTTATTGCGTATTTCACGGGAGATGACCGCTATCTCATCGATAAGCGGCTGTGCTTTTTCTGTCAGGATATGATGGAGATAACGCCGGTCTTTGGTATCCTTGACCTTGGTGACATAGCCCTGTTCGATCAGTCGGTTGATGGACTGGGAGATATGACCTTTGGTAAAGAGAGCCAGCTCCCGGACATCCCGGGCCGTATTCTTCTCCTTGGCATGATAGAAATAGATCAGGATCACTATATCGATCGTCTGAAGGTGATAAGAATTCTTGATGTCGCATAAATATTGATTGACAAGATGTCGGAACTGACTGCCGTACAGTAGAATAAGGATATTTGACTCTGTTTCCTTTAACATTATCTTTCACCGGCCTTTTCTCTGGAATCTGATCTAAACATTCATATCAAAGAAGCTGCATGCTTTTTTGTCTTCCGCGCTGCAGTTCATCCCGCAGCCCTGACATTTCAGAGGACCATCTCCAAATTCCTTCTTATTCACTTCCGCCAGATGGGCCAGATACTGTCTGATCTTTTCTTTGATGGAACGCAAAAACATAGTTACTCCTTTAAAGACTATTCTGTTGTATAACAATAATTATTTATTAACAATAATTATTTATTAATATATTTAAACCTTCATATTATTATAACATTTCCTGTGAAAAAAAGAACAATAAATCTATAGATTATTGATTGGACAAAGGCCGGCTTTTATTAGCTGAGATAATAAATCACAATACTTTTTGCCATTAAAACTATTTTCTATAAACATTTTCCGGAAAATATGATATATTAATGAAGAATCTGTTTCCGGAAGGAAACAGGAACAGGTATGATTAATTATGAATGAATCAGAATAAGACAGAATCATAAGAGAAAGGATTTCAGGATGAGACAGGAGACAAAATGTATTGAAGCCGGTTATCTTCCCAAAAACGGGGAACCCAGGATGATACCGATCATTCAGAGTACGACTTTTAAATATGACACCAGTGCGGATATGGGAAAACTGTTCGACCTTGAGGCGGAAGGCTACTTCTATACAAGGCTGCAGAACCCCACCAACGATATGGTCGCGGCAAAGATTGCTGCCCTTGAAGGGGGAACAGCGGCAATGATGACCTCCTCCGGCCAGGCTGCATCGTTTTTCTCCGTATTTAATCTCGCCGGAAACGGTGACCATGTGGTGGTTTCTTCCACCATCTACGGTGGTACCTACAATCTTTTTAATGTCACCATGAGGAGAATGGGGATCGATTTTACCTTCGTGGATCCCGACTGCAGCAACGAAGAGCTGGAAGCAGCTTTTTGCGAGAATACCAAGGCAGTCTTCGGGGAGACCATCGCCAACCCTGCCCTGATCGTATTTGACATCGAAAGGTTCGCCCAGGCTGCCCACAGGCACGGCGTTCCCCTGATCATTGACAATACATTTGCCACTCCCATCAACTGCCGGCCCATCGAGTGGGGGGCGGACATCGTGATCCATTCCACCACCAAATATATGGACGGCCATGATGCCACCGTCGGAGGCGTCATCGTGGATTCCGGCAAGTTTGACTGGATGGCCCACGCAGATAAATTCCCGGGGCTTTGTACTCCTGATGAGTCCTACCACGGGATCACATACGCGGAAAAGTTCGGTATTGAGAAGGCATATATTACCAAGGCTACCGCACAGCTGATGCGCGACCTGGGTTCCATCCCGTCACCCATGAACTGTTTCCTGCTCAATCTCGGGCTGGAGAGTCTGGCTGTCCGCATGAAGAGACATTGTGAGAATGCACAGAAGGTGGCGGAGTTCCTGGCTGCTGATCCCCGTGTATCCTATGTCACCTACCCGGGGCTTCCCGGAGACAAATATTATGAGCGCGCGAAGAAATACATGCCTGAGGGTACCTGCGGTGTGATTTCCTTTGGAGTAAAAGGCGGCAGAGATAAGGCGGAAGAGTTTATGAAGCATCTCCGGCTCGCTATTATTGCCACCCACGTGGCGGACGCGCATACCTGTGTCCTTCATCCTGCTTCTTCCACCCATCGTCAGCTGACGGATGAGGAACTGATCGCCGGAGGCGTTAAACCGGATATGATCCGTCTTTCCGTCGGAATAGAGAATGTGGAGGATATCATCGAGGATCTTGACCATGCTTTGGGTCAGTAAAAAATAACTAGAATATTAGGGAGATTATCTGATGATTTATAATAATGTTTTGGAAGCGGTGGGCCATACCCCTATGATCCGCCTCAATCATATGGTTGAGAAGGACAGCGCCAGGATCCTTGTAAAATATGAAGGGCTTAATGTGGGGGGATCGATCAAGACCAGGACGGCCTACAACATGATCCTTGACGCAGAGAAGAAGGGTCTGATCCATGAGGATACCATCATTGTGGAGCCCACCAGCGGGAACCAGGGGATCGGCCTGGCTCTGGTGGGAGCTGTCAGAGGTTATAAAACCGTGATCATCATGCCTGATTCCGTGAGTGAAGAGCGCCGGAAGCT
>CAJGDH010000028.1 GCA_904502145.1 uncultured Eubacterium sp. | reverse complement strand
TAATGTAGACATTTTATAGACGAAAAAAACGGAGAGTCGCTATTTTAGCGGCTCTCCTGCATTTTTCTCTTATTCGTACTCTACAGTTGCCGGCGGCTTCGGTGTGTAATCAAAGAGTACACGGTTGATGCCGGGAACTTCGGAGATGATCCTTTCTACCAGATGATCGATCAGGGAATCCGGGAGATGCTCCACGGTAACTTCCATAACGTCGGTGGTATTGATGGCACGGATGATACATGGCCAGTCAAAGGTCCTCTTTCCGTCTTTGACACCGGTGGATTTGAAATCCGGAACCACGGTGAAATACTGCCATACTTTTCCTTCCAGACCATTCTTTGCAAACTCTTCACGAAGGATGGCATCGGATTCACGGACTGCTTCCAGGCGGTCTCTGGTGATGGCTCCCGGACAGCGGACGCCAAGTCCCGGACCCGGAAACGGCTGACGGTAGACCATGTAATCCGGAAGACCCAGCTGGTCTCCTACCATACGTACTTCATCCTTGAAGAGGATCCTTACGGGTTCTACCAGTTCAAAGCGGGAAGCGATATCTTCCGGAAGGCCTCCGGCATTATGATGGGCCTTGATCCCTGCTTCACTTTCCAGGATATCCGGCCAGATGGTTCCCTGGGCAAGGAACTCAATTCCTTCCAGTTTGCGGGCTTCTTCTGCAAAAACATCGATGAACTCGCCGCCGATGATCATACGTTTTGTCTCAGGATCGGTTACACCTGCCAATTTATCAAGGAAGCGGTCAACGGCATCCACATAGATGAGGTTGGCATTCATCTGGTTGCGGAAAACTTCAATAACCTGCTCAGGTTCGCCTTTACGAAGAAGGCCATGGTTTACATGAACACATACCAGGTTCTGTCCGATCGCCTTGATCAGTAATGCTGCCACAACGGAAGAGTCCACTCCACCGGACAATGCCAGGAGGACTTTCTTATCTCCTACCTGCTCCTTGATGAGATTAACCTGTTCTTCAATAAAGGCATCCGCAAGTTCGGGTGTCGTAATACGGACCATATCATCCGGGCGTCTGATTTCTTCCATTGTTCTACCTCCTGATTATCAGTCTTTTTTTCAATATCACTTTCCTAATCTACCACATTCTGAAAAAAAAGAAAAGATAAACTGCAGATTATCTTTTCTTTTTTCATGAAATATGAAGTTGGATACACTCTGTCATCCACCTGACAATTACCGCGGAGAGCTAATTTGCCCGGATAAACCGTCTGGTCTTCTCCTTCCGGGGATGGTCAAAGATCTGTTCCGGGCTGCCTTCTTCATAGATCAGTCCTTCATCCATATAAAAGATACGGTTGGAAACTTCCCTGGCAAATGACATCTCATGGGTGACGATCATCATGGTCATCCCCTCGTCAGCAAGACTTTTGATCACGGAGAGAACCTCCGTCTTCATGGAGGGGTCCAGGGCGGAAGTCGGTTCATCAACAAGGAGGATCTCGGGCTTCATCATCAGGGCACGGACGATGGCAGCCCGCTGTTTCTGTCCTCCGGACAGTTCCTCCGGGAAACAGTCGGCCTTGTCCGCCAGCCCTACCCTTTCCAGAAGCCTCATCCCCTCCCGGACAGCCTCTTTCTTTGGCATCTTCAGCAGATCAACCGGGGCGGAGGTCACATTTTCCAGGACTGTCCGGTTGAAGAAAAGATGGAAATCCTGGAAGACCATCCCCATCTTCCTGCGGACCTGGCAGATATCACAGCCGGGATCCGTGATCACCTGCCCGTCCACCGTCACCGTGCCGGAGGTTGGTTCCACCAGCTGGTTCAGGCAGCGCAAAAGTGTAGATTTTCCGGTTCCGGAGGGACCGATCACGGAGATCACATCCCCTTTGTTGATATCTGCACAGACATCCTTGAGAGGTGTCACCTCAGGAAACTCTTTTCTCAGATGCTCGATATGGATAAAACTCATCAGAAGTCACCTCCTGTCTTATTGCCTTTGTTTCTTTTTCTGATATCAACGCGGTTCAGAACCGCCTTCATGATCAGAGTGATAAACCATGCGAGGATAAAATAGAACAAAGCCGTTGTGATCAGCGGGAAGAAGGCCTCATAGGTCCTTCCCCGGATGATGTCACTCATCTTTGTCAGATCCTGTATGGCGATGTAACCCACAACGGAAGTACTCTTCAGAAGATTGATCATCTCACCCCGTAATACCGGGAGGAAATGTACTGCCGCCTGTGGAAAGATAAATTTGCGGAAAGCCTGCCGTTCACTGTAGCCCAGAGCAAGAGCCGCCTCCTGCTGGCCCGGGTCGATGCTTTCGATCCCTGACCTCATGATCTCGGAACCGTAGGCCCCGAAATTGAGGGTAAATCCCACGATCGCCACGGCCGCGGGGGGAAGTCCCGACCCGGCAAACACAAGATAATACAGGATCATCAGCAGGACCACTGTGGGGGTCCCCTGAAGCAGACGGACATATATATCACAGATCCTGTTGGCCAGAGGGCTTTCCGTCCTCCGGAAGAGGCAGATCCCCAGTGACAGGATCATGCCGAAGACCACGGAAAGTACCGTGATGAGAACGGTCATCCCCAGACCTTTGACGATCAGTTTCCACCGCTCCTCACGGATAAAATTCTTTTCAAAACTGTCAGCGAGTTTTTGGAAGAAGCCTTTTTCTTCGGACGGGACTGCTGCTGAACCTGCCGCAAGGTCCTCCGACCTTACCGCAACAACAATGCCCCCTTCGCTGACCGGGTCGGAGAAGAGAACGCTCTCCTCCCTCTCCGGAGTGACATTCATGGTCGTCGTAAACTCGTACATCCCGGAAACAAGGGCCGGTATGCGGGCGGAGAAATCAACCTCCCCCAGTTCCAGTCCGTAACCCCTGTCATGGCAGAACCTGGCAACCACATCGATATCATAACCCACATTTTTTCCGTCTTTGATATAGGAAAAAGGCTCATCAGTGGAAGTGGTCACCACATGGATCGTCCCGTTCTCCCCGGTGGGGCCCGGAAGGTCCACCACTTTTTTCTTTTCATCTGTCCCGAACCAGGTCCGGTCAATCTCCTCATAGGTCCCGTCTTCCTTGATCTTCTTCAGAAAAGCGTTAAACTCCCGGCAGAGTTTCAACTCTTCAGGATCATCTTTACGGAAGGCAAAGGAATAGCGGTTATTGGTCAGACGATCTTTGATATAGTCGATCCCCTTCTCCGCCGCATGGATGCTCTTCAGTGCAGGCTCGTCTCCCAGGTAGGCGTCGATCTCACCTGCCAGGAGAGCCACATTCATGTTGGGATACCCGTCAAAATACAGGTATTCACTGTTCGGGAAATATTTAAAAGACTCCTCCTCCATATTTGTGGCGGTAAGGATCCCGATCTTCTTTCCGTCATAATCTTTATAGGTGACCTCTTTTGCCGTTTCAGCGGGAGAACTCTTTCCGTTTCTTTTTACAGGTGTAAAAATCCAGGCAGCAATACCTGCAAGCAGAAAAAGCATAAAGAGAATAATTATTCGGTTGGTTCTTTTAATACGTTGTTCTTTTCTCATAATCTTCTTTATTTATATAAATAACTTATATTTTTTCTCCTTCCCCTCAGACTGATCATTTATGCCTTTATTTATCTTTATTTATATAGAAGATTACCATGCATTCCGTCACAAGAGCGTCACATCTGTCATTATTTATTTTCATTATTTTTCTTAACACAATCTTAATTCTATCCGTCCATGCCTTAATGTCATCTTTGTAAGGGATGTTCTACAATCAGACCATCATTATAGGATGGAGGTACAGGCTCATGGGTCGTTTTTCCTGGAAAAAAATGAATTCTTTCCGGATCATTATCCTGGGTTTTGCGGGAGTTATCCTTCTGGGAGCATTGCTGCTGGCCCTTCCCCTTTCCTCAAGGGAACATTGCTGGACCTCCTTCGGGGACGCCCTCTTTACTTCCACCTCCGCCGTTTGCGTGACCGGTCTGGTGGTGAAGGATACCTCAATCTACTGGTCACCCTTCGGCAGGATCATCATCCTGGCACTGATCCAGATCGGAGGATTGGGCGTCGTCACCATCGCCACCTTCTTTACGGTCCTTTCCGGAAGAAGGCTGTCCCTCCTGCACCGTTCCACCCTCCAGGATTCCATCTCCGCCCACCATATGGGCGGGATCGTAAAGATGTCCGGATTTGTCTTCAAGGCTGCTGTTCTCATCGAGATGGCGGGTGCCCTGCTCATGATGCCCTCCTTCTGCGGGGAATACGGAGCTTCCGGGATATGGTTATCTGTCTTCCACTCAATCTCCGCCTTCTGTAATGCGGGATTTGATGTCATGGGCAGCAGGACCGGCGCCTTCAGCTCTCTCACCCATTTCCAGGGTGATCCCGGAGTGGTCATCCCCGTGGTTCTCCTGATCGTTATCGGGGGAATCGGTTTCCTTACCTGGGACGACCTGCTGACAAACAGGCTGCATTTCAAGAGATACCGGATGCAGACCAAGGTGATCCTGACCACCACCTTCCTGCTGATCCTGGTACCCATGGGCATCATGTTTTTTGAGGATTTCTCCTCCCTGCCCACTAAGGAGAGATGGTTCAGTGCCCTCTTCCAGTCGGTGACACCCCGTACGGCGGGATTCAATACGGTGGATCTTTATTCCATGACCGGCACCGGACATGCTCTTATGATCATCCTTATGCTGATCGGAGGTTCACCGGGGTCCACGGCAGGAGGTATGAAAACAACTACAACCGCAGTATTACTGGCTAATTCCCTGTCAGTTTTCAGACGCAAAAAAAATGCCCAGATGTTCGGAAGAAGGATTGAGGACAATACGGTAAAGAGCGCTTCCACTCTCCTTGTCATGTACCTCTTCCTCACTTTTTCCGGAGCATTTCTGATCAGCCTGGCGGAAAAGATCCCCATTAAGCTTTGCATCTTCGAGACTGCCTCGGCCATCGGTACTGTAGGACTGTCCCTGGGCATTACACCCGACCTTGGACTATTCTCCCAGCTGATCCTCATTCTGCTGATGTTCTTCGGCAGGGTGGGCGGCCTTACCCTGATCTACGCGGCACTGAGCAACAAGACTTCAGAGATATCCCAGTGTCCTGTGGAAAAGATCATGGTCGGCTGACAGATCATGCGGCAGTAGGGAGTTATATAAAAAAGTAAATGTAATGAAGAGAGGTCAGAAATAAATGAAATCAATTTTACTTATCGGGGTAAACCATTTCGGTTTTTATCTGGCAAAAAAATTCCAGGAGCTGGGCCACCAGGTCATGGCTATCGATAAAGACGAGGAACGGATCAACAGTATCCTTCCGCTGGTGACGGATGCCCAGATCGGGGATTCCACCAATGAGGCCTTTCTCCGCTCTCTGGGAGTGGACGGTTACGATGTGTGCATGGTAACCATCGGAGGAGATTTCCAGAGCTCTCTCGAAACCACATCCTTATTGCGGGAGCTTGGGGGAAAGATGATCGTCTCCCGGGCAGACCGGGAGGTACAGGCCAAATTCCTGCTGAGAAACGGAGCGGATGAAGTGATCAATCCGGAGAAGCAGATCGCGGACTGGGCCGCCATAAGATACGCGTCAAACCATATCCTTGATTACATCAAGCTGGATGATGATCATGCCATCTTTGAAGTGACCGTTCCCAGAGATTGGGAGAGAAAGACGGTGGGGCAGATCGATATCCGGAAAAAATACGGAATAAATATCATGACCGTGAAAGAGCAAGGAGTGATGAACCTGTCCGTCACACCTGAAACCATACTGACATCCGGTTCTACCATGCTCGTTCTCGGAGAAGTGAAAGCCATACGGAAGTGTTTCCGTATCTGATCCCCCACTCAGCACCAGGAGGTGAGCATCCATGGGAAACCTGTTTCTGATCCTGATGATCATCATCGTATTTCTGATCGGATATTATATCGTAAAAAAACTTTTCTGACCTTTTCATCATCAAATGACCTTCAAATGTGTCCCGATGATATCATCAGCCCCTGTTCTGTGGTACAATAGCTTACAGGAAAGCAATTGCAGAAAGAAAGGGAGAACGTTATGGAAAAGGCATTGGAAAATGAGGAGCGCGTGCTGGTCTGTCTCTCCTCATCCCCTTCCAATCAGAAAGTCATCGCCGCGGCTGCCAAGATAGCCGGGGGTTTTAATGCTGCCCTTAATGCCATCTACATCAAGCCCACGGATTACGACCGTCTTCCGGAGGAGGATAAACTGCGCCTGCAGAATAACATCCGGTTTGCCGAGGAATGTGGAGCCTCTGTTACCACCATCATCGGAAATGATATTCCTGCCCAGATCTCGGAATATGCCCACGTCTCAGGCACCACCAAGATCGTTGTGGGCAGGAGCGGGGTAAAAAGACAGCATTTCTGGAGCAAGGCTACCATCACCGAACAGATCATCCTGTATACTCCCGATGTGGATGTATATATCATTCCGGATTCATCCGTGGATGTGAAACGCCGGAACGAACGGATAAACCGTTCCACTTTTATCCGTCCCTCCTGGAAGGATACCCTGATCACCCTTTCCCTTCTTCTCATATCTTCGGTCGTAGGTCTGGTCTTCACCCGGTTCGGTTTTTCGGAGGCCAACATCATCACCGTCTTTATCCTCGGTGTACTGATCATCTCCGTGGCTACCTCCAGCCCGATCTACAGTGCAGCAGGTTCTCTTTCCAGCGTTCTGCTGTTCAATTACCTTTTCATCGAGCCGAGATTCAGTTTCCACACCTACGAAGCAGAATACGCGGTAACCTTTGCCATCATGCTGATCGCTTCCCTGATCACCGGATCCCTGGCCAACCGCCTCAAGGCAAATGCCAGACATGCCGCCCTGGAAGCATTCCGCACAAAGGTACTGCTGGATACCAACCAGCTCCTGCAGAAGGCAAAAAGTCCTGAGGATGCCCTGAAGATCACGGCCCGCCAGGTAATTACCCTGCTGGATCATGATGTGGTCATCTATCCCCTGACAAAGGGGGAGAGACTGGGTTCAGGAATAAGGTTCAACAAAGATCCTTATGAAACAGAAAGCCGGAAGACTGACAGCAATGAGAAAGAGATCGCTGCCTGGGTATACGAACACCAGCAGATCGCCGGGGCACGTACCGACCATTTCCGGGAAGCCTATTCCCTCTACCATCCCATCTGCATGAACGGCTACTGTTATGGTGTGATCGGAATCTATCTGGAACGCAAACCTCTGGAATCCTTTGAGTACAGCGTATTTATGTCCATATTGGGGGAATGTGCCCTGGCTCTTGAGAGCCTGAGAAATGCCGCCGAGAAGGAGCAGGCTGCCGTGGTGGCGCAAAATGAAAAGCTGAGGTCGAACCTCCTGCGCTCCATCTCCCACGATATCCGTACGCCTCTCACTTCCATCTCCGGCAATGCCAGTACTCTGATGTCCTTGTATCAGCAGCTGGATGAGGAGACTCTCACCCAGATCTTCACGGATATCTACGACGATTCCGAATGGCTGATCGGCCTTGTGGAAAACCTTCTGTCCATCTCCCGGATCGAGAACGGGCAGATCGATCTCCACCTGTCCACGGAAGTGGTGGGTGATGTGATCGAGGAAGCTCTGAAGCATGTAGACAGAAATTCCATCCTGCATCATATCTATGTGGAACAGGATGATGACCTCCTCCTGGCCAGGATGGATGCACGGCTTATCGTGCAGGTACTGATCAATCTGATCAACAATGCCATCAAGAATACCCAGAACGGATCGGACATCTGCATAAAAAGCAGACAGAAAGGAGAAGAGATCCTGGTTTCCGTCACGGACAACGGTCCGGGCATCCCCGAGGAGATGAAACCTCACCTTTTCGAGATGTTTTATACAGGGCGGAACATCATTGCCGACGGCAGGCGTGGAATCGGGCTCGGTCTGGCCCTCTGTAAAGCGATCATCGAAGCCCACGGCGGTTCCATCGTGCTGACAGACAACAGTCCTTCGGGCTGCTGCTTTACATTTACTCTTCCCAGAGAGGAGGTAAGAATCAATGAATAAACCGATGATCCTGGTTGTGGAGGATGACACTCCTGTCCGCAACCTTATGATCACTACGCTGAAAGCCCATAAATACCGCTATCTCACGGCAGCAAAAGGGTCGGAGGCGGTCCTTCTGGCCTCCTCCCACAATCCGGATGTGGTCTTCCTTGACCTGGGGCTGCCGGACATGGACGGAATGAATGTGATCCGCCAGATCCGCAGCTGGTCCAACATGCCCATCATCGTGATCAGTGCACGCAGTGAGGATCAGGATAAGATCGATGCCCTGGACGCGGGGGCGGATGATTATCTGACCAAACCTTTTTCCGTGGAGGAACTTCTGGCCCGCCTGCGTGTGACGGTACGAAGGCTCTCCCTTATGAAAAACGATAAGGTCACAAACAGTTCCGTTTACAACAACGGGAGACTGAAGATCGATTATACGGCAGGCTGTGCTTTTCTCGGGGAGGAAGAACTGAAGCTTACCCCCATCGAATTCCGTCTGCTCTGTCTCCTGGCCAAAAATACGGAGAAGGTCCTGACCCATACCTATATCACCCAGAATATCTGGGGCCGCAGCTGGGATAACGATATCGCTTCCCTGCGGGTTTTCATGACTACCTTAAGAAAGAAACTTGAGTCATCTCCGGACAGCCCCCGGTTTATCCAGACCCACATCGGGATCGGCTACCGGATGGTAAAGGTGGAATAGAAGATCAGAATCGGAACGGAAAATCAGTTTTGATCAAAATAAAAAACAGGATGACCGGCAGAATTGTGGTTGAATCTGTCGGTCATCCTGTTTTTATTATCTTCTTTTTAAGTTTTCTTTTTCCCGGAGTCTTCCCCGCCGTCTATTCAGCGATGATATAATTGCCGGATAATTCCAGCATGTCTGTCATCCGGTCGCAGATGATGGGGACCTCCCCAAGTTCAAAGACCTTGCAGAGGGTATTCTTTCCGCTCTTGCTGCTGTCACAGAGAACATAGGTTTTTGTGGAATGTCTGGCAACGATCTGCTTCTTCTCCGCTTCCCTGATGTCAGGGGTACTGATCCCCGCTTTGTCCGAAAACCCGTTGGCCCCCAGAAATGCCTTGTCAAAATACATATCCGAAAGCATACTGTTGGTCTTTGTTCCCAGGATAGACGCTGTGGAGAAATTGATCTCGCCCCCGATCATGAAACATTTCAGGTTCATGTTCTGGATCTCCGAGAAAAGCAAGGCATTGGTGGTAACCAGGGTAATGTTCTTTCCCTTTAAATGTCTTGCCATCCGGAGCAGTGTACTGCCGGAATCAATGTAAACCGAATCCCCGTCGTTTACCAGGCCTGCCGCATATTTTGCGATCTTTTCCTTCTCGTTGACATTTTTGATCGCTTTGGACATGACCGGGGTTTCCACGGAAGATCCCTTTTTCAGGGATGCCCCGCCTCCGCGCAGGAGGATAATCTCCCCATCTGCTTCAAGAGTTTTCAAGTCTCTTCGTATGGTGGATTCTGATACTTCCGGGAGAGCGGCGCAGATGTCAACAAGATTGACGATCTCATCCTTTTCCAGCAACTCAATGATCTGACTTCTTCTCTGATATGGAACCATATAGTTTTATCCTTTTCTATTCTAAAGTATCGTATTCTCTATGTCACTCACCTGATATCATACTATATAAACTGGTAATAGTATATATTAATTTTAAAAATAAATGACAAAACTTGAATAAAACTATTTATTACACTGTTTTATAACAATATTTTTCACTATCAGTGACAAATATTATCATTTTTATCAATCCCGGTAATTCTGAATGAATTCTTTTACTTCTTCCAGAGTGCCCATGGAATCCTGGGCGCCGAGCCTGCAGACCGTGATGGCGCTGCAGCATGTGGCGAACTCACAGGCTGCGGTCAGACTCATCCCCTGCATGAGGGAATAACCGACTCCGCCGATAAAGCTGTCTCCAGCTCCCGTAGTCTCAATGGCTTTTACCTTCTTGGATGGCAGGAAGACTGCTTCACCGTTTTCACATACCACAGAACCAAGGGATCCCAATGTTATGATCACATTGCATCCATAGCGCTGCCAGAGTTCTTTTGCACCGGATAAACCCATTTCTTTCGTATCCAGCCCTTCACCGACGATATCCCGGCCAAGGTAGAATCCGGCTTCCACTTCATTTACCACGAGAATGTCCAGCTGCTTTAAGCTGTCCTCACTGATGGGGGCGGCGGGAGCGGCGTTCATCAGCACCTTTGCTCCGCATTTTTTGGCCATTTTGATGGCATATTCATTCACATCCTGGGGGATCTCCATCTGAAGGATGACGATGGCTGCTTCCCGCAGAAGGTCCTCGGCCTCATCCACATCACTGTTGGTCATGGCGAAGTTGGCCCCTTTTACGATGCCGGCAAATACACTTCCGTCCTCGATGGCATTGACCACTCCCATGCCGGTCACTTCGTCCACCCGGCGGACATGGTCAACGTTCAGATTGTATTTCTTCGCGCTGGCGATCAGATCGTCCCCGTGACTGTCTTTTCCCACACAGCCCACCATATAGGTGGGGACACCCAGCTTGGCTGCCTGAACTGCCTGATTCGCTCCTTTTCCGCCTGCGGCAAAGGCCGCTTCATTGGCCAGTACATTTTCCCCTTTTTTCGGAAAATGGGGCATCTTCAGGATAATATCATAATTCAGACTGCCGATCACAACAATTTTATCTCTCATAATTTTTTACCTCGTCCTGATTTCGTGTTAAATGGCGAACAGGCGCAAAAGCATGATTGCTCCTGCGCCTGCTCTGTATTTTCATTTTATGAGGAGCAAGTTAATTATACATCCTAAGTTTGTTTATGTCCCTGTTCCGATCAGGATTTATGGCGGGACATGAATGCTGCGAAGTCATCCTTGATGAACTCGAAGTAGGAGGCAACGATAATGATAAGACCGGTAACAACGTACTGCCAGAAGGAGTCAACGTTGATAACTACCATACCTACTTTAAGGACTGCCAACATGAGGGCTCCGAAGAAGGTTCCGAGGGAAGTTCCGCGTCCGCCTGCCATGGAGGTTCCGCCGATGGCTGCAGCAGCGATGGCGTTTGTCTCATATCCGATACCGGCAGTGGACTCTGCAGATCCGAGGGATGCCAGCATGACAAGTCCTGCAACTGCGGTACATACACCGGAGACGATGTAAGCGATATATTTGATCTTCTTGGTATTTACACCGGAGAGTTTGGCTGCTTCTTCATTACCGCCGACTGCGTAGAGGTAATCACCTGTCCTTGTCTTGGAAAGGATCATATGGGCAATTACAAAGACGATGATCATAACGATAACATAGTAGCGGATACCTGTGGATCCGATCTGGCCGTTGAAGATGCCGCGGAAGGAATCCGGTACGTTGGTTACAGGCTGGCCGCCGGTTACTACGTAGGCAATACCACGATAAAGACTCATGGTACCCAGTGTGGCGATGAAGGGCTGGAGTTTCAGGTTTGTTACAAGGAATCCGTTAAAGATACCGAGAACAGCACCTACAGCAAGGCCGATCAGAATGGCCAGTACCGGGTTCATACCACCTACGGTACAGGTAGCTACGGCAATACCGACGATGGCGAAGGTACAGCCGATGGAAAGGTCGATACCGCCGGTAAGGATGGCAAACATGATACCGACCGCAAGGAGACCGTTCAGCACCATCTGCTGGAATACGGTAAGGATGTTCCTCCATGTGAGGAAATTGGGGTTAAGTGCAGTGAAAATAACGGCTAAGATAATGGTGGCTACCAGAACGAGCAGCTCTCGTTTATATTTCGTATAAAAAGTCTTCATTATTCATTTCCTCCAATCGCATAGTTCAGAATCGCATCGGAATCGTGGGATGCAACATCGTCGATAATCTTCGTGATCCTTCCTTCGCTCATGACGACCAGTCTGTCGGAAAGACCCATAGCTTCCGGAAGCTCACTGGATACAACGATCAGGCTCTTGCCTTCCGCTACCAGGTCTTCCATAAGACGGTAGATTTCTGCTTTGGCCGCTACATCGACACCCTTTGTGGGCTCATCAAAGATGATGATGTCGATGTCTGTGGACATCCATTTGGCCAGAATGACTTTCTGCTGGTTACCGCCTGACATATTCACGGTCAGGTATTCCGGCAGCTTGGGATTGATGTCCAGCTCCTGGAAGAAACGTTCCGCGTTCTCTTTCTTCTTTTTCTCATTGGTGAAGAAGCCTGCGGTCATATATTTCTCAAGAGAGGAAATTGCAATATTCTGTGTGTTGGTGGACAGTTTGTTGAAACCGGTATTTTTGCGGTCCTCGGACAACATGCCGATTCCGCGGCCCAGAGCCCTGGTGGTATTCCATGCAGCCGGGATCTTGATGTTCTTTAAGTAGATCTCACCCTCAAGCTTCTGGTCAGCACCTACGATGACTCTCATGACCTCTGTACGTCCTGCACCTACCAGGCCGTAGAATCCGAGGATCTCGCCCTTATGAAGGTCGAAGCTTACATCCTTGAACTTACCGTGGGTGGTGTCTGTGAGGCCTTCCACCTTGAGGACCACTTCGTCTCTTACCTGGCTGGGTCTCAGCCTGGATGCCACGGAGGAAACGCTCCGGCCTACCATAGCGTGGATCAGCTCGTCCTCTGTGGTTTCTGACATGGTCAGTGTGGTGACGAACTCTCCGTCACGGAAGACAGATGCCCGGTCACAGATCTCGAAAAGCTCTTCGAGATGGTGGCTTACGAACAGGATCGTGATCCCGTCGGCTTTTAATTTACGGATGACGGCGAACAGTGCTTCCGTCTCCTTAGAGGTGAGGGAGGCTGT
>CAJGDH010000027.1 GCA_904502145.1 uncultured Eubacterium sp. | reverse complement strand
CCTTGCTTTGACTTTTTCGGCATTTGCTTTTCTGGCCCGGATCCTCTCTGCAGTCTCTGCTTCCCTGGCAGCCCTTGCCTTATCCTCGTTATCCTTCTTTGTGCCGTCCTCCTCCGCACCTTTTTCCGGCATCCGGAAGGAAATGTCAAGGATTCCTTCCAGGTAATCTACCCGGCAGATTTCCGCGTCCCTCAGAGTATTGGGAAGAGGGATCCTCCGGTGAAAATGCTCCAGGATGATATCCAGGTCCAGGTGGAATTTATTCACCCTTATCTTTTTAACATCAGCACCGGGAAGGGGTACCGAAAGTTTATACCCTTCAGCTATCCGGGTATATGTCTCCCGTTCTTCCGCCGGAGCTAGGGCAAACAGACCGGGAATATCAAGTACATCCTGCCCCAGCTGCTCCACAGCCTCCATACCGCACACCTCCCTTGGATACCAGGGGATCCTGGTTACCGGTATGGAAGAAAATACACTTTCCAGTTCATCCAGATATTTTTTCTGGATATCCCTCCAGTGATTCATGAATTCACTCCCGGAATCTTCGGGGAGGACCCGGTTGATGAAAACCCTGTCCACCCGGTATCCGTAGAGATTCATGTACATATAGTTTCTCTTGGTCTCCTCCACCACCATTCTTTCCGGTACACAGACCAGACGGATGGTGGAGACATCCGGATCCTGTAGCAGGGACTGGAGAAGCACCAGCCGTGAATGGAGCTCTCCCACCTCATCCATAGCCGCCGAATTCGGAAGGGAAACCTTGTATTTCAGTCTGGAGACCGGTGACAGAACACGGACCATGAATTTCCCTACCGGGAAGAACTTCTCCATATACCAGGTAAGAAGTTCGGGGAGTTTCAGGAGGGAAAGGGTCTCGCCGGTGGGGGCGCAGTCCACCATGATCCTCTCGTAGGAACCATTCAGATACAGATCCCGGATCTTAAGGAGGGAGAAAAGATTTTCAAATCCCGGCAGCAGAAACTGACCGTCCTCGTCATCTTCCCGGGTCCGGTTATCTCCCATCAGCCTGGACAGGGCTCCTTTCAGATCAGGAAAATCGTGGGTCATCAGCCAGTCCGGATCAAGTTCCAGAATATCCAGGTACTCCGTGACCTTCACGATCTCCCTGCCTGCCTCCCGGCCGAACAGGTCCCCGAGATTATGTGCCATATCGGTACTGACAAGAAGTGTTTTTTTCTTTTCTCCGGCGGAACGTACGGCATGAGCCGCTGCCACACTGGTCTTTCCGACTCCGCCTTTCCCTGTAAAGATAATGATTCTTCCCATGATTTCCCCTTGTTCCGGACCTGTCCTCAAAGGATCGCATCCCTGATTTCATCTGTTTTATACGGGATAAGAGCCACATCCGGCCAACAATAACCGATGCGGCTCTTTTCATTGTATCTCTTTTTTACTGATTATACCATACACGGTTAAAAGATCCGGGTATGAATTTCATCTGTCAGCCCTGTCTGTACTGGACGCCGATCTCGCCGTGAGGATGATTCCATTCTTTCACGATCTTATTCTTTGAAAGCACACGGCAGGTACCGCACTCCAGGCAGCCGAGATAGGAAAAACTGAACTGACCGTCTTCGTATTTATAGCATTTTGCAGGACATGCCAGAACAAGCTTTCTGATCTCCGCCTCATCCTTGTAATCAAGATCCACGATAATATGGGGATTCACTTCATCTGTACGGAAAATGTCCAATGCCAGTTTATCATCTATGCTCATTTTTTTCATATCAGAACGCCTCCAGTAGAATTGTGATAAGATCAACCAGCTCTCTTGCGCTTGTTCTCTGGGCCAGCGCCTCGAGAATATCCATGATCAATCCTCTGTTCGGTTTTCCATCAACGACAAAGAGCTTTCCTGCGATCTCATCCACCAGTGCAGGAAGATCCTTGAAGATCTCTCTGCGGGTCAGAAGAGTCGGGAATCCCTTATATTCATCCAGATCCTGCATTACGAAGCTGTCCTTGAGAAGTGTCTCGTAATAGCTGAGGCTCTTGGCACTGAAATCGCCGGTCTCATTTGCTTTGAGGACTGCTTCTGCAGCCAGACGTCCGGACTCGATGGCGAAATCCATACCACGGACAGTGTAGCCCAGGTTGATACAGAATCCGGCTGCGTCACCGGTCACCAGAACTCCGTCCCTGTAGAGTTCAGGAATCATGCCCATTCCTTCCTCCGGTACCAGGTGTCCGGAGTATTCGATCACTTCGCCGCCCTCAAGATAAGGAGCTACGCTGGGGTGATCCTTGAAACGGTCAAGCATATCGGCAACCGGAACATCGGAATAACCGATATCGCTCAATGTTGCTACGATTCCGACGGAGACGGTATCTTTGTTGGTGTAGATAAATCCACCGCCAAATCCGCCAAGGGTGGGATCTCCTGCGGAAAGCCATGCGGTTCCTTCATTCTCCTTCAGACCGAAACGTTCATTGATGATCTCTTCGCTGAGTTTGATGGTTTCCTTGGCACCTACGGCTACCTGGTTCGGTTCAAGCTCCTTCTTCATCCCAAGTTCCTGGGCCAGAAGGGAGTTGACACCATCGGCAAGAATGACCACATTGGCGATCATCTCTTCGCCGTCGGATTCAATACCGATCACTTTGCCGTCTTCAACCACCATGTGGTCAACTTTGATACCCGGGATTACTTCCACACCTGCCTCGAGAGCTTTCTCGGCAAGCCATGCGTCAAAGGTGGCTCTCAGAACCGTATAGGAAGCATTTTCGGGTGCGGAGCTCAGCTTTCCGGACTGATATCCGATATCCAAAGAACCGTCCTCTGTCATCAGAGAGATCTTCTCATGTTTTACCACTCTCTCAATGGGAGCTTCTTCGGCAAAACCGGGGATGATCTTCTCAAGGCTGTGACCGTAAAGACGTCCACCTGTCATATTTTTATTCCCGCACATGTCTCCCCTTTCCATCAGGAAAACAGTGAGGCCTGCTCTGGCAAGTACAATGGCTGCAGAACATCCGGCTAATCCACCACCGACGATGATTACGTCAGCATCAGGTTCTCTCATGCTCATTTGTATCCTCCTTGTTATGTTACAATAAATATCTTTACATCCAAGATTTATGATAAGAATTACTTCTGTCCCCAGATAAGGTTACATGCACCGAACATCCTTGTTTTGGACCGGATCTTTCTGATCCCCGACCGGACAAGGAGTATTCTCAGTTCCTCCGGACGAAGGAAATGTTTTGTGGACCGGTAGAGCCACCGGTATTCCTCCAGGTGTTTTATCCCACCCCCCAGAAGGGGCATGACAAAACGAAAATAGAGGGTATAGAATGGTCTGATCAGTACATTTTCGGGAACAAATGAATCCAGACAATAAATGTATCCTCCGGGTTTCGTCACACGTCTCATCTCGTGCAGCACCCGTTTATAATCCGATGTGTTTCTCAGTCCGAAAGAAATGCATACCCCGTCGAACCGGTCATCTTCGAAGGGAAGCTCCAGGGCGTTCCCTCTGCGAAAATGTACATTCTTTCGTTTATTTCCTGCCTTTGCGATCCGGAGCATTGCGGGGGAGAAATCCAGTCCCGTCACATTGAGATCGGGACGGACTTTGGCGATACCCTGACTGATATCCCCTGTCCCGCAGCATACATCCAGTACATTTCCCCGGAATGGGGTCCGCTTTTCAAGCTGACGGATCAGCATCTTCTTCCAGCTTCCCTGAAGTCCGAAACTGATTCGACGGTTAGCCCGGTCATAGCCTTTGGAAATCTTCTGAAAAACACGGTAGACATATTGTTCTTTCAACGACTCATCCATGCAGATTCTCCAGGATCAGCCCGATGAGCAGGCTGACGATATAAATTCCGTTGATCAGCAGGTTACAGAGGATGATCCCCTTCATCTGCATGATCCTCCCTTCAGGTTTCAGGCCTAGTTTCAGCTGCCTTACGATCACTCTCCCGGCTGCTGCCAGCAGAAGGACGGCAACCAGGCCTCTCTTTCCCGTCAGGATGACAGGGAAAAGAATGACAAGAATGACCCAGCAGACCAGGAACAGCCGGTAGAGAAACAGGGTACGTTCTCTTCCCAGACAGACAGGCAGTGTTTTTCTCCCCGCCGCTATATCTTTCTCGATATCACACCCGTTGTTGCTCATCATGATCAGTCCGATCCCAAGGATCAAAGGGATGCTGTACAGAAAGATATCCGGATGAAGTCTGCCGTCCGCACAGGCGGCGATCCCCAATGGGATCAGGCCTCCCATGACCGTCCCGGAGATGACCTCCCCAAGGGGGAGGTAGGACAGGGGAACAGGTCCTCCCGAATAGAAGAAGATGCATAAAGCTCCCGCTATCCCGATCAGAACAGGCAGCCAGCCGGTATGGAAACTGCAGATCAGACCCAGGACCGCTCCAAGAACCAGGAATAATATCCCGAGGTTCCTGGCGCTTTTGGGATCCACATGTCCGTAGACCAGAACGGCATCGCTCTCCTCAACATTGTCATCCTTGCTGTCCGTCCCCTTCACAAAATCATAATAATCGTTGAGGGCGTTAACGGCACTCTGGAAAAACGCGCATGCTGCCGTAAGCAGGACAGCCTTCCACAGAGGGAGGGGAATACGGGTCAGCCTGCAGTAGACAGCCCCGAACACTGCAGGGCACAAAGAGGCTGCCCAGGTGTGGGGTGCGGCAAGCTGTACCGCCTGTTTTAATGTAAGAGGACGGTAATCTTTCGAATCAGAATTCATCAAATCTATCCAACATCTTTCTGATCGTCCCGGCAGCTTTTATCTGCCTTTGACGAAACTCTCCTGCCGTTTCCGGTCCGATATCTTCCCCGGAACCGTTCCCGGTCAGCGCATCCAGAATCTCTCTGCAGGTGGAAGTATATCCACGGATCATCTCCATTGTGGCTTCTATGCCTCCCCCCTGCACGACTGTCTGCTCCATAAGCCTGATCTCATCCTGATCCAGGCGTCTTACTGCATTTTCTTTCATTAACCGGATGATGGTTTCTCCTGCCTCCGGACTGTCCGCAGCCAGAAGGACAGGCATAGTGTATATTCCGTCAAAAAAGTCTTTGTGGGTCTCTTTTCCGGCATGATCCTTATCGGAATTGAAATCCAGCAGATCATCACGCAGCTGAAAGATCATTCCGACAGTCTCACCCAGTTTTCCGAGAGACTCCGTCACATCGTCATCACAGCCGGATTCCATGGCGCCGATGACACAGGCCGCTTTAAAAAGAGCTGCTGTCTTCCCCCTGATATTCCGGAGATACTGCTCTTTTGTCACCTTTTCGTCATAACGGTACATTGCCTGACCGATCTCTCCGACACACATTTTTTCCACGGTTTCGGAAAGGATCATCGCGGCATAATTCAGACCCTCCTTAGCCTGCCGGTAATGGACCCTTGAAATCAGGAAATCTCCGGCATAGACTGCGGCATCCTTCCCGTATTTTTTCTGGATGGAAGGAAGTCCTCTGCGGAAGGGGGCTTCATCGACGATATCATCATGGATCAGGGATGCCATATGGGTCATCTCAACCATGGCCGCCAATTTACAGATATTCTCGGATCTCTCCGGACATTCAGGTCCGAAAGCGCTGCATAAAACCAGCAGCCTGGGACGGACCATCTTGCCTGATGAGCCGATCACATCTTCCAGCACCGCTCCTGTCTTTGTTCCCTTCAGTGAATTCGCCGTAAATTTTCTCAGATAATACTTTACCCGTTCCATGGCGTCATCCAGTGAGACAGGCCGGATATTCTTCTGCTCAGACATAGTTATCTCCCAGGTATGTTTTTATGTTTCTCAGATCAGTCCGCGTTTTTCCGCAAGGATCTCGGCGGTATGTTTAACCTTGATATCATCGATACCGCGGGCATCGAGTCCTCCTTTGATCTGCAGCATACATCCCGGGCAGTCCATGACCACCACATCCGGATTGACTTCTTTGATATGTTCGATCTTCTTCTCCAGGATCGGAGCGGAGATCTCAGGATAAAGAACACTGTAGGAACCACCGAATCCGCAGCAGTTATCGTGTTCTTCCATCTCTACAAACTCAACGCCTTTTGTATGCTTAAGCAGTTCACGCTGTTCCTGTGTCACTCTCATGCTTCTGCACAGATGGCAGCTGTCATGATAGGTAACCTTTACATCCTTACCGTCTCCTTCATCCTTGCATCCGCCCAGATCATAGAAGAGTTTGCAGAAATCGAAGGATTTGGATGCCAGCTCTTCTGCTCTCTTACGCATCTCAGTACCCTCTTCGAAGAAGGTGGGATACTGGCGCAGCTGATGTGTACAGGAAGGACATGCGGATACCACATAATCATAATCCTCTGCGTGCAGTGCCTTGATATTGAGTTCAGCCTCTTTTCTCGCGTTCTCCGTGTCACCCATATTGGAAGCGGGACAGCCGCAGCATGCCTGATCCATAGGCATATCCACCAGGTATCCGATGGAGTTGAGGTCAAGCACAACATCCCTTGCCAGGTCAGTGTAGACGAAATCAAGCAGACATCCGGCAAAGATGGCAATCTTGCCCTTGGGTTCTTCCACATTCTGTCTGATGGTCGGGAAGATATCCCGGAAAGGAACCTGAGCGATATTGGGGAAGCTTCTGCCTTCCGTCAGTCCTGAGAGGAACATGGGCAGATGCCTGATCATAGGCGCTCCCTTGGTAAAAGGTGCCTGAGCGACAGCTGCTATCCTCATCATGGAATGGAAAAGCTTACGGTCTGAAACGGCATCCAGAGCAAATTTCTTGATGGCACTGGGATTCTCTGCCGCATCCTTCTCACGGATCTTCATGATCATTTCCGGAATCTGAAGGCCGCCGCCGCAGACTTCCTTACATCTTCCGCACTGCAGACAGATATTCTGGATCTGGCTGGATCTTTCCTCATCAACAAGGAAATGGCTCAGCAGGGTTCCGATTCCGCCCGTATATACCTTGGAACCGTAAACATGTCCGCCTACGAGGGAGAAGGCAGGACACACATCCAGACAGGCTCCGCAGCGGATACAGTCAAAGATCTGTCTGAAATCAGGTTCAGCCAGGATCTCCCGACGTCCCGGATCATCCAGGATCACTGCATAGAACTCTTTCTTTTCTTTGGTATCATTTTCTTTATCTGTTACAACCTCACAGGCTCCCGTGTACATGGAAATGTAGGACGTGATCCTCTGGGCAGTACCGTTACGCGGAAGTGCCTTGAATATCCAGCGGGCATCCGATACGGATTTCACGAATTTCTCGATTCCGAAGATATAGAGATGGATTTTCGGAAGAGTACCTACCATACGTCCGTTTCCTTCGTTGGTCATGGTAAATACGGTACCGGTTTCGGCAACAGCTACGTTCGCTCCGGAAACACCCATATCCGCGTGGGTGAATCTCTCACGCATCACTCTTCTTGCGGTCTTTACTTCCTCGGAGATAATAGGTTCATTCTTTACTTTTGTATAGTCCGTAAACAGGTCTGCAACCTCTTCCTTATTAAGGTGGAGAGCAGGCATTACCATATGTACGGGTGTATTCCCTTCCAGAGCAATGATAAATTCTCCCAGGTCAGTTTCCTGTACAAGGACTCCGTCCTCAGTGAGAACCTTATTAAAATGAAGTTCTTCAGAAGCCATGGATTTGGATTTTACGATGCTCTTAACTTCCTTCTCCTTCACAAGGTTCCGGATGAATTCCATGCCTTCTTCAGTGGATTTGGCCACGAAAACATGTCCGCCCCTGGCCTCACAGTTTGCCTTGAACTGGTCGATCATCTCATCGACATGATCGGCAGCATAGTTTTTTACCTCTTTGATCTTGTCACGTGTAGCCTCGAAATCAACACCTGCATAAGCTTTCTCCCTTCTGGCGGGATAAGTTTTACAGAATGTACCAAGTGTTCTTGCAAGAGTGGTGTTATCCAATGCAGCACGTATTTCTTGTTTTAATGCGTCACTCGACATGATAGATCCTCCTTCCTCTTAATCACACATCATCCACGACTACTGCGGTCAGCTTGATCGGTCCGTGTACGCCTACGGTGCTCACGCATTCGATATCGGCAGTGCGGCTCGGTCCGGTGATAAATCCGACAAATCCGGGCATTTCGGGAAGTTCTGCAAGGACATCAAACATGTCATCATATTCATTCAGAATGGTAGATCCCTTTACGATTCCGATATAGTATTCAGACATGGTTGCTACGGTCCGTTCATCGATGACATCTCTCCCCTGTACCATGGTACCAAGGTCAGCGATGGCATACTGGTTCTCGGATACACCGCCTTTAACCGTCTCCCCGTGGAGCCTGATATGGTCAGTATAAACGTCCATTCCGGCTTCCTTCAGAGCTTCAGCTACCCCCGCTTCTGTAAGCAGCGGTGTTTCAGCTATACATGCATCATGTATATCTGCTTCTTTAAACACATCTGCAACCGTCTTTCCAAGGTTCTCTTTGGAACAGCGGACACAGGTTCCGTTCACCGCTTCCAAATTTGTCTTGAATCTTTCATACAATGCATCAGTAAATTGGTTCATGTTTCGCTCCTTTCCGGCAATACATAATTACCTTTATACAAAATATTGTATTATATTCAGGATAATTGCGTCAACAATTTATTGAACTTAATATCACTATTTGCAGAAAATTCCATCAAAATACTGAATAAAATTGGCTTATCTCAACAAAAAAATGCATTTATCCATAATATTACCAGCAGAACTTTATGATATTCTTTATATAGAAATATGATAATTTGAAATACTGGTTTTTAGAAAGAGGTAAGCAATGGATATTCATCAGTTAGACGCCAACCCCACCGGATCGGCTGAAGGAACGAAGAGTGTACTCCGTGAAGCCATGGAGTCCATAAAGATTGAAGTGAAATTAAAAGGAGATCTTTCCCTGGACGATTCGGATCCGGGGCTGATCATGATCTGGAGTAAAGCGGAAGATGTCACCAACTCTGACGTGATCGTATGCTGGAAAGTAACCGATCCGGATGCCGGGGAGATGAAGGACATGGTTTCCCACTGGGACCAGTTTATCGTTCTCTCACCGGCTGGAAAAGTCCTGGGAACAGCGAGGGAATATTTTCTGACCAAGTGATCATATTACCGTAAAAAAGACCTGCCTATCGTAAAGGCAGGTCTTTCCATATTATTAACAATTGTTTTTCGAGATGATTATTTAAGGTTATTTAAGAGAGAGGTAATACTCTTTTACCTTTTCGGCCATAAGTTTTCTTCTTTCAAGAAGGAATGCTTCCACATCCTTTTCTCCCACGGTAAAGAGAGTGGGGGGAACGGCGTTCTCCTTCAGGGTTTCCCTGATGACGTCTTCCGATACTTTCTCTTTCAGCTGATCTTCATAGGCAGAAGGAGCATTTTTGCGGACGATCGCTTTGATCTCCTTGGGGATGTAGGTGATATTGGCAACCTGGCCGTAGGTTTCCCTGGTTCTGAATCCGCATTTTTCCAGATAGGCCTTGGGAAGAAGCTGATAGGAGTCAGCCTTCCCTGCATACAGTTCCTCGATGGTCACATCCTCACTGAAGATGGCACGGGCACCCGACGCACACTGGGCAGCAAGATAAGCAAGATAAGGTGCTGTCCGCATGGTGGTTACCGCATATTTGTCCGGAAGAATGGCCTCGAAGAATTCCCCGGTAAGACGGAGGTCTTCGATCGAATCCAGATAGGAGGAGAATCCTTCCTGGTCGATGACCGCACAGTCTCTGACCACGGTATTTTCCGATGATGTCTGATAATGTCCTGTGATCAGAACCATGGTCAGCCAGCGGATGATCATCTTATCCCTCTTCTCACCGGTGATTCCCTGCATGGTCATCTTGAGGTACATGGCATAACAGTAATTCATCACAGACTGGGAATAGAGAAGCCTGTCACAGCTGTACCCGTATTTTTTAAGTGCATCCTGGAATGCCTGGAAATTCTCTTCCGCTACAAAGGCCTTCACACCTTCTCCCAGACGGCGGAAGGATTCCTTGGTCAGCTTTCTGGAGCTTTCACCGCGGCGGGAGATCCTTCCCGACAGCAGATGGACGAGGTCACCTACCCTGTTCTTGCCGAAGCAGGCGATCATCACGACTTTAAGCATATCCGCGTAGGAGGGAACATAGAGAACATCCTTTGCATCTCCTGCCCATCTTATGGCCTTCCCGTATTCCGTGGAGAGGAATTCCTTCTCACTCTTTTTCAGGATGGAAAGGAAAGAAGGCTCCTTGAGGAGATGACAGAAATGGTCGATGCAGTTGCGGATAAGATCTCCGTCATACTGCTCGTTCACCGAGATCTTGGACATGACAAAGTCTTCCTGATTCAGAGGCTTGCCCTGAAGGTTGATACGGATGAAGATCTCCGAGACCACATCAATATCCAGGAGGAAGGACAGTTCGATGATACCTACCTGATGTTTCAGGATACCTTTAAGGCGGTCAATGTTCTCCTCCAGTTTCGACAGGTCTTTCCCCGGGTTAAGATTCCGGTATTCCTGTTCAAATTTACGGTAGGAGAAGTCATTTTTAAACAGGACGGAGATATCCTTGATCCATTCCGGATCATCCGCCAGGGATTCATCGTACACAACAAAATGTTCTTCCCCTTCTTCCATAACGGGGTTGAAGGCGATCTGGATCCTGCGGTACCGGTAATCATCATCAAGGATTTCTTTGCCCAGGATGGCGGCCATGAGGGATGTGACACGCTGCTGACCGTCGATGAGGATCTTCTTTGTACCTCCTCTGCCGAAATCCCGGACCCTGACCTTGGAATTCTGCCAGATGATCAGGTAGCCGATGGGATATCCTTCATATAAGGAATCGATCAGGGCACAGACCTCTTTACCTTTCCAGACAAAAGGACGCTGGATCTCGGGAATGGCGATCTGGTCATCCTGAACATACTTTAAGATATTGCTGATTGAATAGTGTGTGATCTTATAATTATCCATGTCTTCCTCCGCTGATACAGATTACTGTCTCATTTTCTTCAGTTCATCAAACACAACATCATTTAATACTTTAATATAGGTTCCCTTCATGCCGGATGACCGGGATTCGATCACTCCCGCACTCTCAAACTTCCGAAGGGCATTGACGATGACGGATCTGGTGATCCCAACCCGGTCAGCGATCTTGCTGGCTACCAGGATTCCTTCCTCCCCGTCAAGTTCTTCGAAAATATGCTGGATGGCTTCCAGCTCGGAGAAGGATAAGGTTGAGATTGCCGATTTCACAATGGATACCTTACGATTCTCCTCCGCGTTTTCTTCATTTACAGCCCGCATCATCTCAAGACCCACCACCGTTGTGCCGTACTCCACAAGGATGATATCGTCTATCTCATACTGGCGCTCCTTACGATACATGAATACGGTTCCGAGTCTCTCTCCCGCGATATCGATGGGATTGATGATAGCTTCATAGCTGTTGGAATCCTGAAATTCAAATCCCAGGGTTTCCAGGTTGACATTTTCCTTGGTGGACAGGACACCGAGCAGCCTTTCATTCAGCATGGGGTCAATGTATTCCCTGACCTCATTGGTGATCAGATGGTCGATGGCTTCGATGTCCGACCGGTTTTTGATTCCCAGTACTTTTCCTTTTCTGCTGATCACAAGAACATTCGATACAAGGATGTCACTGAGTACATCACAGATGTCATTGAAGACAACCTTGTGGGAGTTATTATTGTGCAGCAGTTTGTTGATCTTTCTAGTTTTATCAAGCAGTTGGACACTCATTTCATGCCTCCATATTGTTTTAAAAAAACACACAATTTCCTTTATACTGATTTTATCATATTAAATAATCCTATTCAACAATACATTCTGAATTGTTTAGACTTTTGTGAATATATTATATTAATTGCAACAATTCAAGGGTGCAACTTGGCAATTTATCAAATTACTCAAAAAAACATAGAAAAAGCTGCGATTAAAAGAGAACAGGATTACAGTTTTCTCTTAATCGCAGCAATTCTCATGCTGTAATATCTGTTATTTCATCTCGTCCTTATCCTGGACAAATCCGCAGGCAGGATCCGCACATACAAGTTTCTTTCCCTTCTCTACCATGTAGCCTCCGCACTCTTTGCAGGGGATGGGGGAAACTTTCTGCCAGCTCATGAAGTCACAGGTGGGATTGTCAATACATCCGTAGTACTTTCGACCCTTTTTCGTCTTCTTAAGGACGATATCCTTACCGCATTTGGGACACTTGACCCCGATCTTCTCAAAGTAAGGCATGGTATTGCGGCATTCCGGGAAGCCCGGACAGGCCAGGAATTTTCCGTGGGGGCCATATTTGATCACCATGTTTCTTCCGCATTCCGAGCAGATCTCATCACTGACTTCATCCTGGATCTTTACCTTCTGAAGCTGGTCCTCGGCATTTTTTACCGCTTCCTCCAGATCAGGATAAAAATTCTCCACGATCGTCTTCCACTTTACCTTTCCTTCTTCCACCCCGTCGAGCAGGGATTCCATGCTGGCGGTAAAGTTTACATTTACTATGGAAGGGAAGGCTTCCATCATCATCTCGTTTACCGCCTCGCCAAGCTCGGTCATGTAAAGATTCTTCTTCTCCTTGGTGATGTATCTTCTTCCCAGGAGCACTGTGATCGTCGGAGCGTAAGTAGAAGGTCTTCCGATACCAAGCTCCTCAAGAGTTTTTACCAGGGAGGCTTCGGTATAATGGGCGGGCGGCTGGGTAAAATGCTGTTCAGGCTTCAGCCCGGACAAAGTGAGGACGGAATCCTTGCTGATCTTCTTCACCAGAGGATTGCTCCTGGACTTGCTGTCATCACAATGATAGACCGCCAGGAAACCATCAAACTGCAGATGGG
>CAJGDH010000026.1 GCA_904502145.1 uncultured Eubacterium sp. | reverse complement strand
CTCCGGGGACAGTACCGCCAGGTCCTCCGCCATTCCGGCTTCGGATTTCTCGATATTCACCCGGCTTCCGGCATAGTAATTCTCAAACCTGTCCTCCATCTGGAAGGACAGACTCCGGCATCCGCTGCAGAGGCACAGAATCAGTATCAGGCCAATACAGCATAATAATCTGCATTTTTTCATCATGTTCCTGCTCCTATCGGTACATCTCTCTCCACTCAAGATCCCCTCTTTCCAGGGCGTGGATCAGGAGTTCGGCTGTTGCCAGATTGGTGGCAAGAGGAACATTGTGAACGTCGCAGAGGTGAAGGATACTGAAGATATCCGGCTCATTGACCTCCTTGTTCAGAGGGTCCCGGAGGAAAATGACCATATCGATCAGATTGTGCTCAATCTGGGATCCCAGCTGCTGGCCTCCTCCGAGGGGGCCGGCCAGATATTTGTGTACATTGAGGTTGGTCACTTCCTCGATCAGTCTTCCGGTTGTCGCAGTGGCATAAAGCTCATGTTTATTTAAAATCCCACGATAAGCGATACAGAAATTCTGCATCAGCTTTTTCTTTCCATCGTTGGCGATCAGTCCGATATTCATAAGAACCTCCTATTAGTAATGTCTTTGCAGTCCGACATTAAGCACGATCCCAATCCCTGCAGTCAGGCTCAGAAGGGATGTCAGACCATAACTGATAAACGGCAGAGGCAATCCCGTATTCGGCAGCAACTGTGTGGCAACACCGATATTGATAAATGACTGGAAACCGATCAGGGCACCCATCCCTGATGCGATCAGCCTTCCGCTCATGTTTTTAGCTCGGGCAGCTATAATAAAACATTGTAACACTATAAAAGACAATAAAGCAATAAGAATCGTACTTCCGATAAATCCGAACTCCTCTCCCACCACGGAAAAGATGAAGTCGGTCTGCTGTTCGGAGACCAGCCCGGTGTCCGTGACGGAGATTCCGGCATCGGACAATGTATTGTTGTTGAGGCCTTTTCCGTAGAGCTGTCCCGACCCGATGGCCATGATGGAGTTGCCCTGCTGATAGGCTGTGGTGTCCTGGTATTCGGACGGATTGATAAAGGTCATGATACGGGTGACCTGGTAGTCCTGGAGCAGCACCTGGCCCGGTGTCTGTATGTACCAGATAAACAGGGCAAACAGGGGCACAAAGACGATGATGCAGTTCCGGATCAGCTTCCCGTTGAGCCCGCCCACGAAGATCACCGCCAGAAGGATCAGGGTGATGTCGATGGTGGTGGAAAGGTCCGGCTCCAGGAGGATCAGGAACAGGGGAACGGCACACAGGCCGGCCAGTTTGGCCAGGGTCTTCACCGTATTCAGGTCCTCCTCATGCTCCTGGATGAACATGGCCACAAAAATGATCATGATGATCTTGGAAAATTCCGATGGCTGCACCCTGGTAAAACCGAGATTAAGCCACCTTCTGGCTCCGTTTACCCCCACGCCGAAGAAGCGGATGAAAAGGAGCATGGCGATGTTGATCCCGTAGAGGACATTGCTGAACCCGCAGATGTAATTATAGTTGACAAAGGACAGGATGATCAGGATGACAATGCAGAAGATGCCGCCCACCAGCTGCTTTCTGGTGTAGCTGCTGTCCGCACTGTTGATAAAAAGCACACTGAGAGAGCAGGCAGCGATCACTGCCACCAGCAAAAACCAGTTGTAGTTTTTCATCTGATATTTCTCTCTGAACATATTGCCCTCCTAGCGTCCCGGTTTTAACTCCTTGATCGGAATGTTGGCATAAATAGCGGGAACCGTACCGTTTCCCCCTTCCGATTCCGTCTGGGTGATCTGGATATCCAGCCCCTGGACATCGATCTCCATGTATTTGGAGATCACTTCGATGATATCATTCTTGATCAGCTCCATCACTTCCGGGGAACAGTTGGCCCGGTCGGATACAAGAACGAATTTCAATCTGTCTTTTGCTGTTTTGCTTGAATTTTTTTTCTTGAAAAATGCATCAAAGAATCCCATTGAACTACCTCCTTAATATCCTCTGGTAATGAGCTTGACCAGTTTTTTGAAGAAGCCGTCGTCCTCGAACTTCATCATGGGCACATCTTCGCCGGTCACGCGGCGGCAGATGTTGACGTAGGCCTGCCCGGCTTTTGAAGAAGTTCCCACCAGCGGCTCGCCCTCGTTGGTGGAGACGACGATGGATTCGTCGTAAGGTACCACGCCGATCAGGTTGATGGCCAGGATCTCCAGGACATCTTCCACGGATAACATATCTCCTCTCTTGACCATGTCAAGGCGGATGCGGTTGACGATAAGGTCAAGCTGCTTCACTTCCTCAGCCTGGAGTAATCCGATGATCCTGTCCGCGTCCCTGATGGCTGCAACCTCAGGAGTAGTGACGATCAGGGCCCGGTCCGCACCGGCGATGGCATTCTTGAATCCCTGTTCGATCCCTGCGGGACAGTCCAGGATGATATAATCGAAATCCTCCCTCAGTTCATCCACAAGGGCTTTCATCTGCTCCGGGGAGACCGAGGTCTTATCCCGGGTCTGGGCAGAGGGAAGAAGATAGAGTTCGGGGTACTTCTTATCCTTGATCATGGCCTGTTTCGCACGGCAGTTTCCTTCCACAACATCCACAAGGTTGTAGACGATCCTGTTCTCAAGGCCCATGACCACGTCGAGATTACGCAGTCCGATATCGGTGTCGATCAGGACGACTTTCTTGCCCAGCTGGGCCAGTCCTGTACCGATGTTCGCTGTGGTGGTGGTCTTGCCGACACCGCCTTTGCCGGATGTAATTACAATAACTTCACTCATAATGACTTTCTCCTTTATCTGGTCTGGCCGGGTCCAGGCTGATGCCGTCTCCCGGCTTAACGGCCGGTGATCCGGCCTTATCCTCTCTCGGGCTGCATGGAACCGAACTCATTGATCAGTTCTCTTGTGATCGGTTCGATAAATATATTGTTATTCTCCACAAAAGCCAGCTTGGGCTCCATGGCCTCCGCCTTCTTTCTGCGGAACTTTCTTTTTGTCCTGCCGGTCTTCTGGTCCGGCGCTCTTGCGATGACCCTTCCGATCTTGATCTGCATGGGATCCATGGAGAGGGCCGCCACCAGGGCGCTGTGGTCGGAGGGATATCCTGCCGTGATGATCCCCTTGACACTTCCGAGGACCACCACATTGCCTCCGGCGGTCACCTGGGCCCCGGGGTTGATGTCCCCCAGGATCACGATGGAGCCCTCCACTTCGATACTCTGTCCGGAACGGAGGGTCCCCCGGTAAAACTGGCCGTTTTTCTCGGTGGGTTGTTCCGAATGGAAGAGTTCATGGAGACTTCCCTGCTCCCTGGGCTGTTCACTGCCGTAATTGAGGTCCCGGGGTTCTTCCGGCGGAGTAAGTTCCACCGTCTTTCCCCCCATGAGGGGAAGGGGTGCCCCGCTTAAGGCTGCGGAGAAATCTGATTCCAGTCTTTTTGCCCCGTCGATGATGCAGCCGATGACCAAGCCGCTGCTCTCCGTGATGGTCTGAGCCAGAAGGTCTACTTCCTCGTCGCTCAGGACCCTCCCTTCAAATTTTACGGCAACCGGTTTGTTCCGGTCGAAAAAACCGCTGGATTCCCTGAATTTTTCTGCTGTTTTCTCCAGGAGTTCCCCGAAGGGCATGTCCGGATTCAGCACAATCTGGAAACCGAATTTATTTCCCTTGATCATCACAGGACTTTTCATCATCTCTCTCCTTAATCCGTTGTGCTGCTGTCTTTCTGGGAAGGAATGAGGGCCTGTTTCTCCTTCTCTTCCTTCTCGGTCGTCTTCTTGAAATAATATTTGTAGATGTCCCTGGCGATCTCCGCCGCGTTGGAGGAGGTATAGCCGTTGGGGACGACTACGGTCATGGTGATCTCAGGCTTATCGAAAGGTGCGTAGGAGATGAAGAGCGCATGGTTGGGACGGTTCTTGTTCTCCTGGGCCGTACCTGTCTTGCCTGCCACCTTGAGCCCCAGTTTCTGATACAGATATCTGATGGAACTGTTCTTGCCGTAGACCACGTCCTGCATACCCCGTTTGATCTGTCCGTAGGTCCCTTCCCCGACATTCATCTTTCCCTCTGCCTTCTTGTCATATTCCTCCAGGACAGTGCCTTCGGAATCCGTGGATTTATCCAGCAGGGTCAGGTTGAGCAGGTTTTTCTCATTGACCAGGGAGGTCACAAACCTGGAAATCTGGATGGGGGTGTAGTTGTGGGTACCCTGGCCGATGGCGGAACGGACCGCGTCCTCATCGGACAGGTGGGGTTCATACTCAGAGATCTCCACGCCGGACTTCCGGTCCAGACCGTAGAGACTGGCATATTTGGCGATCCTCTTAAGACCCCTCTGGCTGTTGTAGCTGCCGTTTTTGGTGCCCAGGCGGTAACCCATCTCATAGAAGAAGAAGTTGCAGGAAACCGCGATGGCGCCGCTGACATTCAGCTGGCCGTGGGCATTGGGGTAGATCCAGCACTTGGCGCTGGGGTTGATCTTGTCAAATACGCCCGTACATTTGATCCTGTCCCCGCTGTCCACAACCCCGTCCTCCAGCACTGCGGTGGAGGTGATGGGTTTGAAGGTGGAACCGGGGGCCGTCCTGGTCTGGGTACAACGGTTCAGCATGGGCGAGGACTGGTCGTTGACCAGCTTGCTGTAATATGCGGAATCAATGCCGTTGGCAAGTTTGTTGTTGTCATAGTTGGGATAAGACACCATGGCCTTCACATCCCCGTTGTCCGGGTCCGTGATGATGACGGAGCCGGAGCATGGATCCAGTGCCAGCATGGCAGGGGTGATCTCGATGTTCCTGATCTTCCTGGACATGAAATCATAGGAATTGATCTGGTCATTCTTCAGGGATTCATAGTCATCGTCCTTATCCAGGATATCCTGGTCAAAAAGGACCAGGCAGACCTGTTTTCCCTTCAGGGTGCCGCCGGAGATCATGTACTGGTAGAGCAGCTTGTCGAAATCCCCTTCCTTCTTCAGCCGGTCGATGATGTAATCGATCAGGGCATCGGAGATCTCATCCACGTTGTAATAGTCGGACCGGATATCGAAGGTACTGATATCGATCCACTCGTTGGTGATGGCGTGTCTTAAATATTTTCTCAGACTGCACCGTTTGTTCTTCCAGTCCCTGTATACTTCGTCATCCTCGGGGATGAGGGAAGTATTGAGGATATTGTTTTTCTCCAGAAGATTCACGATGTAGGTCACATATTCCTTGTCCTCATCACTGAGATTACGGTAGGCGGTGTTTCCGCTCTTCATATTCTTTCTCAGGCGGGACATGACCTTCTTCTGTTTATCCTTGAAGAGGGCATACACCTTCTTCTCCGTATTTCCTGCCTTCTTGGAGGAAAGGTGATCTATATTGATGATATTGTTGTCAAAAAGCGCAAAGTAGACATCATTGATGGGGATCAGCTTGTCGTTGCCCTTCTCGGTACCCGGGGTCAGGTGGGACAGGACGATACCTGCCAGCCTTCGTTCCAGGATATTGTAGGCATATTTCTGCAGATCGCTGTCAATGGTCAGATAGATGTCATTTCCTGTCTGGGCATCCACCGAGGACACCGTCTTGATGATCTGACCGAGATTGTTGACCAGAACGTCGGTCCTTCCCTTGGTCCCCCGTAAGGTGGATTCCATGGTCTTCTCGATGCCGGTCTTGCCCACGATGTCGCTGGAGGAGTAACGGTTTTCCTCCGACAGGTTTTCATTGTATTCCACCATCTCGTCTTCGGAGATGCTCCCCGTGTATCCCACAATGTTGGAGAAATAGAGGGAATCGTTATATTTCCTCAGGGAGTCCACCTCGATGGCAACCCCCGGATAGGCATCGGAGTATTCCGAGATCTCCGCGATGCTCTCTTCACTGATATTGGTGGCCACGGTGATGGGGGTGGTCTGGGAGTAACGGTTCATGTAGGAATCGTACCGGATGGACATGATCTTCAGGGTCTCCTTCATGGAGTAGCTGTCGGAGATGTCAAACATCCTGCCGGTTCCCGGAGGGCCGTCCTTGCCTGTACGAAGGTACTCGTAGACCTCCTCGGGGGTGGAATTCAGCCATTTTTCCGCCTGTTTCTTCTCCTTGTCCTCCAGCTTGTCCAGGTTGATGATCCCGTAGATATCCTTTTTGAACCTGGTCAGTGCGCTCCCGGATTCCGTGAACTTAAGGTTCCCCTTGGAATCCACCTTCAGAGGGATGTTGTAGATGATGGAGTCCCCGTTGGATTCCAGCAGGCGGATCAGCTGATAGATGATCTCGTTACGCACTTCGCTCTCTGACACGGTGTGGTCCGGGGTGGACTTTTTTTCCGCGATACCCTTCAGTTTATCACTCTTTTCAAAAGTCACCTTATAGGCGAGCTGGTTGTAGGCAAGAAGATTCCCGTTGCAGTCATAGATATTCCCTCTGGAACCGGAGGTCTCCACGGTCTTTTCCACCGTGTAGCGGAAGTTTGCTTCATGTTCCGCCCCTTCCACGATCTGAAGGACAAACAGCCGGTAGACCAGGGAAGCCAGCAGAAAGAAGACAAGGATGCCCAGAAGGATGATCCGGTTGCTGAACAGGTCTTTGATATTTTTCTTTATCCTCGCGCCGTCAAAATTGATCGTAAATCTAGACAAAATCCACACTTCCTTTTTCATACTGTTCGAGCCACTGGTTGACTCTGAGGAATATCCTGTAGAAGATCACTCCCACTGCAACAGTATAGACCATCTCCGGAAGGATGATCCTCCGGATGTAAGTAAAGATATGCAAATGGTTCTTCAGCAGACCGTACCCCAGAAACATGATAAACCCGTAGGCCAGATCGTTGGCCGCGATCAGGACCAGGGGGAGAAATGTATCTTCGGAGTAGTAGATACGGTGGAAAAACCCGTCAACGAAACCTGAGAGCATAAAAATAAAGGCAAATACGCCCAGGTATGAGCTGTAGAAGACGTCCAGAAGAAGACCGCTGAAAAAGCCAACGATCATCCCTTCCTTCTGTCCTCTCATCACCGCTACGGATGACACGAGGATCAGCATGATATTCGGCGCTGTGTCCGCAAGCTTAAGCAGCCCGAACAGCGCGGTCTGACAGACAAAGCAGAGCACGATACCCAGCCCTGCGACGATTATTCTTCTCATAGCCGTCCTCTCTTATATGATAATCGGCGGAAAGAAGATCCTTGTGTCTGCAGAGTCTTTTTCCGCCTTCTCACGGGAACGGGACACGCTCTGTCCCGCTCCCCTTTATTCTTTAATCTACTGTCTCGGCATCCTCCGGGACCTCCTTGAGCTCCAGGATCACCAGTACCTGCTTGATATGCTGGAAATCCACCACAGGGGTCACATGGGCCGATTTGGTCAGATTGGTGGAATCGATGGTGATGTCCCTCACATTTCCGATGAGGAGCCCGGGCAGATACCTGGAACTGATATGTGAAGTGACCAGTTCATCGCCGGCTTTCATCTCCGCGTCCTTGCTGATGAAGCTGACATCGATGTAGCCCTTCTCCTCCATCCTCTGGGGGTTGCCCTTGACCACGCAGGTGTCGGAAGTGGCCACGGACATGGCACTTACGCTGCTCCCGTCGGAGATGATGGACCTGACCTTGGCGTAATTCTTTCCCACCTCGGTCACGATCCCCACCAGGCCCGAGCCGGCAAGGACATTCATATTCTCTTTGATCCCGTCGTCGGACCCCTTGTTGATCACGAAATTCTGGTACCAGTTGTTAGAACCGTTGCTGATCACCCGGGCACCCACTTTGGTGTAGTCAGTATATTTTTTATCCAGGGAAAGCAGTCCCCGAAGATCCTCCAGCTCTGTCTGGTCGATCTTCAGGCTCTCATTCAGCTGGGTCAGTTCATCCACCCGCTGGGTCAGCTCCGCATTCTTCCTCTGCAGGTCCTTGAGACTGTCAAAGGAATCGAAATAATCATCGATCCAGGCCCCGACGGAGTTGATCCCGTCCTGCATGGGAACGATGAAGGTCCCGGCGATGAAGGCCCGGGGCTTCGATGCCTTCCGGAAGATCGCGCTGACGATGATCAGGAGGAGACAGATGACCGTGAATACGATCAGCAGAACCCTGGGGGATAAATCTATCTTTCTACGTTCTTTCATCCTTTCAGCTCCTAACTGATCTTAATGGAAGGAAGACTCCTGGAAATTATAAGCCATGCGGTCGTACTCCGGATTCTCCATGATCATGCAAAGACCCCTTGCCACCGTAAGCTCCGGATCTTCCATCTTCATGATGGCAAGGCCGGTCTCCTGCTGGATGAGGAGGTCAAGATTCTTGATGTGGGTGGATCCTCCGGTCATGCAGACGCCTTCATGCATGATGTCCATGGACAGTTCCGGCGGAGTTTTCTCCAGAATGAAACGGATGGAATCAATGATGGAGGAAAGACTCTCGGACATGGCGTCAAAGACCAGGTGATTGGTGACCGTAACCTTGCTGGGAAGGCCGGTGATCAGGTTGCGGCCCATCACATCAAATGTGATCTCCTCATCCTCCTTGATCCCGCTGGCCAGGTTCATCTTAAGGCGCTCCGCACTCTTCATGCCGATCACCAGGTTATGTTTCTTCTTCACTGCCTGCTGGATGGACTCATCAAACTTGGTTCCTCCCACCTTCAGCAGTCTGCTCTGGACGATGCCGCCCAGGCTGATCAGGCTGATCTCTGTGGTGTCAGCCCCGATATTGACCACCAGACGTCCGGTAGCGTTCATGACATCAAGCCCCGCGCCGATGGCATCCGCGATGGGTTTCTCCACAAGACGGATCTTCTTGGTCTTGAGGGAGGAGCTGGCGATCACATCAAAGAAAGCCCTCTTCTCCACCTCGGTGATATCTGTGGGAACAGCGATGTAGAACTCGGAGTTGGATCCGGCAACCAGGTTCTCGGGCATCTTTTTGCCTTTGAATCCCTTGAAGTACAGCTGGATCATGCTCTGCATGGCACTGAAATCCGCGATGACTCCGTTGACCACCGGCTTCTTCACATCGATATTCTTGGGGGCCTTCTCATACATGGCGTAGGCTTCATCCCCGAGAGCCAGCGGTTCGGTCCTCCTCACCATGGCAATCATGTTCTTCTGGTGAAGAACCACACCGGCATTCTTCTGGCTGATCTTGATCGAGTTGGTTCCCATATCTATTCCGTAAACTTTATCAGACATCCGTGTGTCTCCTTTCGTAGTAATCCTCTAAAGTATATTTTCTTCCTTCATGCTGTAGTAGCACCTGTCCCCGATGATGATATGGTCGGACAGGGTGATTCCCAGGATCTCCCCGGCTTCCTTTATCCTTTGGGTGATCTGCAGGTCTTCCCTGCTTGGCCGGGGGCTGCCCGAGGGGTGGTTGTGGACCAGGACCAGATAGACTGCCTGAGCCCGCAGGGCCTCCTGGAAAATGTTTTTCACCGGCACGTAGGCATTGGCCGCGTCCCCGGTGGTCAGGGTCATCTCCTTCAGCAGGCTGTGCCGCCCGTTGAGAAGAAGAAGCTGAACCCTCTCGTGGTCCAGATGACGCATGGTCTCCATATACCAGGCCGCGATCTCCTCCGGCTGGTGAAATGCCGGGGCATGGTCGAATCCGGTCCTGGACAGCCTGCGCGAAAGTTCGAGCACGCAGAGCAGCTGGACCGCTTTTACCGACCCGATCCCCGGTATGCGGGTAAAATCTTCGTAACCCAGATGGTGAAGTCCCTCCAGCCCCTTGTATGAGGGGTGGACTTCCAGCAGCTTCCAGGCAAGGTCCAGGGAGGTGTACTCTTTGGTACCGCTCCGCAAAACCACCGCCAGAAGCTCTCCGTCAGACAGGGCTTCCGCCCCGAATTCCAGGCATTTTTCGTAGGGCCTCTCCCCTTGGGGCCGGTCCTTCATACGTAAGAAAGGTTGTCCCATCCTTTGCCTCCTTTAAGCTCTCCAGGCAAAAGGGCACAATCCATCAAATTGTATCTTAACACAAAAAATATCCTTTGTATAGGGATAGGAATTTCAGAATTCCTTACAATACTCTGACCTTTCCGGTCTCACAGATCTTCTGCAGGGACATCATGATCCCGTATTTGGCATGTTCCCAGGTGAGTCCTCCCTGAAAATATACCGCGTAAGGCTCCTTCATGGGGCCGTCCGCGCTGAGCTCGATGGAGGAGCCGGAGACAAATGCCCCCGCCGCCATGATGACCTTTGCGTCATATCCGGGCATGTCCCAGGGTTCCGGCCGGACGAAGCTGTCCACCGGAGCACTGGCCTGGATCCCCACACAGAAAGCCTGCAGGAGGTCTGGGTCATGGAACTCCACTTCCTGGATGATATCATGGCGGGACTCCCGGTTGTCAGGTATGACCCGGAAGCCTAATCTCTCGTAGATGTTGGCGGCAAAGATCGCTCCCTTCAGGGCGCCCTTCACCACGGTGGGGGCCAGGAAAAGGCCCTGGGTCAGGGTTGGGGTGATCCCCAGGCTCGCGCCCACCTCCTTGCCCAGTCCGGGGGAAGTCAGGCGGTAGGCCGCTCTTTCGATACATTCCTTTGTCCCGCAGAGGTAGCCGCCGATGGGGGCAAGGCCTCCTCCGGGATTCTTGATGAGGGACCCCACCACCAGGTCAGCCCCCACCTGGGAGGGCTCCTTCAGTTCCACGAACTCCCCGTAACAGTTGTCCACCATACAGATCAGATCAGGTTTGATCCCCTTTACAAAAGAGATCAGCTCCCCGATCCTGTCCACGGACAGGGTAGGCCTGCTGGCATAGCCTTTGGAACGCTGGATGGTCACCAGCCTGGTCTTCTCATTGATGGCCTGCCGGATCCCTTCCCAGTCAAAACTCCCGTCCTCCAGGAGGTCCACCTGGCGGTAACTGATCCCGTACTCGGCAAGAGAGCCGCTGGAGGGACGGATACCGATAACCTCCTCCAGGGTGTCATAGGGTTTTCCCACCGGGGAAAGCAGTTCGTCCCCGGGCCTTAGCTGGCTCATCAGGGCCAGGGCCAGGGCGTGGGTACCGCAGGTGATCTGCTGGCGCACCAGGGCATCCTCCGTGCCGAACACGTCGGCGTAGATCCTCTCCAGGGTATCCCGGCCCAGGTCATTGTAACCGTAACCGGTACTGGGGGCCAGGCAGCCCTCACTCAGCCGGTTCTTTCTCATGGCGGCCAGCACCTTCATCTGGTTGCATTCGGCGATGTGGTCGATCTCCCTGAACCGGCCGGTCAATGTATCTTCGATCTGTGAGCAGAAATCAAAAACCTCCGGAGAGATTCCCATGCTCACGTAATATTCCTTTAAAATGTCCTCTTTAGGCATCAGATTATTCCCTTCTCTCGCAGCCGGCCGGTCATATCCTCCAGGATCTCCTCCTCGGAAGCATAGTCCCCCTTGTTGATCCAGATGACCTCCTTCTCCCTGCGGAACCAGGTCAGCTGCCTCTTCGCAAATCTTCTTGTCTCCAGTTTGATCCTCTCCGTAACCTCTTCAAGGGTGGCCTCCCCGTCAAACCAGGCAAAAAACTCCTTGTAGCCGAGCCCCTGCATGGAGATCATCTCCGGGGTACAGCCTTGGTCGGCAAGTCTCCTGACCTCCTCCGGAAGTCCTTCTTCCATCATCTGATCCACCCTCCGGTCGATCCGGTCATAGAGGATCTGCCGGTCATGGTTCAGCACAAAATAGGCAAAATTGTAGGGGGAGATCTTCTCCTGCTGCTGACGGTTATGGTCGGATAACTTCTGTCCGGTCTCGTGATAATATTCCAGAGCCCGGATCACTCTTTTTACGTTGTGGTGGTGGACCGAGGAAGCATACTCTGGATCCACCTGGGCGAGGCGGGAATGAAGGTATTCGCTCCCCTTCTCCTCCGCCAGCCGGGCAAGCTCTTTCCGGTAGTCTTCCTTATCCCCGTGGTCCGAGAAATCAATATCGTACAGGAGAGCCTGGATGTAGAATCCGGTGCCTCCCACCAGGATGGGGATCTTTCCCCTGGAGCGGATCTCCTCCATGGCCTCCCGGGCCATCTGCTGAAAAAGGACCACATTGAAGGCTTCCCCGGGATCAAGGATATCCACCAGATAATGGCGGATCCCCTCCATCTCCTCCGGGCGGATCTTGGCCGTACCGATGTCCATTCCCCGGTAGACCTGCATGGAATCCGCGCTGATGATCTCTCCCCCGATCCGTCGGGCAAGACCGATGGACAGGCCGGTCTTTCCCACGGCGGTGGGTCCGGTCAGGATCACCAGTGGTTCCTTCCCCTCTTCTGTTCTCTTGTCCTGCATCCCCTGCTCCGGCATACTTTCCTTCTCTTTCTTTTGTCTTACCATATATTTTTACCGAATCAGCGGTCACTGAATACGGTGGAATTTCTTCTCCAGTTCCTGTCTGGTCATGGAGATGATGGTGGGCCTGCCGTGGGGGCACTGATAGGGATCTTCCAGTCCCATCAGCTGGTCCATCAGGGCATCCATCTCCGCGAAGCTTAAGGGCTGGTTGCCCTTTACCGCTGCCTTACAGGCCATGGAAGCCATCTTGTCCGTCAGGGCATCCAGGTTCATCTTCCCGGTGACTTCATCGATATTGTCCAGCAGGTCAAGGAAGAGATCCTGCTGATCGAGATCGATCAGGTCCGCCGGTACCGCGCGGATGCAGTATTCATCCCCTCCGAATTCCTCCAGGGAATAACCCAGCCTTTCAAAGGCATCCATACAGGCGGCAAGCTTCTGCCGCTCCTTTATGTTCAGGCTTAAGATCAGGGGCGGTGCCACCAGCTGGCTGCTGATCTTCTTCTCCCGGATCTCCTTCCTGATCTTTTCATACATGACTTTCTCGTGGGCAGCATGCTGGTCCACGAAAAAGAGTTTATCTTCATATTCCATCAGCCAGTAGGTCAGGAATACCTGACCGATGAGCCGGTGTCCCGGTCTGGCTTCTTCGGAGAGAACAGGGATATCCGCCAGTTCCATCTGCTTTCCGTAAAGATCAGACTCCCCGACAAAGGCAGGCTTCTTTTCTTCCTTCGGGTCGATTCCCTTGTTTTCTCCTGACAGAGCGACCTTCTTCTCCTCTGAAGGAGAACTCTCTTTATTTCTGATCCCCGGATCCATCTCCTGGTCGACCCTGGCCTGCTGGCCTGCGCCGATCTTCCAGCGGCGGAGCTTCTCAGCAAGTTCCTCCTGCCCGGAGCCGGGTCCTTTCTGTCCGGACTCCTTCTCCGGAGTCTCCGGCTGATTTTTCTTTTCTTCTATGGAACGGATCTCCTCTTTGGATAAAGAGGAAAACCGGTCTTCGATCTGCCTTCGTCTGGTCTCG
>CAJGDH010000025.1 GCA_904502145.1 uncultured Eubacterium sp. | reverse complement strand
GTCTCCGCATTCATCTGGTAGACGGTATCATACTGTCTCTGTCCCAGGGTGGCCCCGCCGAATTCCTTCACCGCTTCGATGATCCGGCGGTTTCCGGTCTTGTCCATGTAGGGATGGGTGATATCGTGGATAAGTACAACGTCTTCGTCGGAGGCGAAGGATTTCATCCCGATCAGGCCGTTTTTCACGGATTCGGACCGGGTTTCCCCACCTGCAACGACGGATACCAGCTTACGAATACCGAGTTTTAATGACCAGTCCTCCACATAACCGATCCAGTCGCTGTTGGTCACGATCAGGATCTTATCCACCACATCGTCATGATCATAGGCATTGAGGACATAGCAGAATACGGGCATGTCATTGATCTCAACAAACTGTTTGGGGATATTGGCTCCAAAACGTCTTCCGACTCCTGCCATCATCAGCATTGCAATATTCATAAGTGTGTCCTTTCTGTAGAAATGTACTGTTTCTTCAACTGTTTATCTTGATCAGGCTGCGGTCAGTCTTTATCCGCAGGAAGATCATTTTCCTCAGCCTTCCTCTCCGAGCTTTCCTCCCAGGTTGACCACCGTACCAGCGGATGGGCGATCTGCATATGCTTGGGCGGCAGTGACATGTAATCTCCGTACTGCATGGACAGGAAGATATCCGGCCTCTTGGGTACGGATACGGTAATGTCTTCAAATTTGCCTCTCTGATATGGGAGAAGGTCGGAAAGACTGATCCAGGTATAGGAAGGTACAAAACTTCCCACCGTATGAAGGCCGAGCTCCTCAGCCCTGTCATTGTATCTGGTCACTGTATCGTAGTAAGCTTTCTGGGAGACGGAAAGATCCTTCTTCCAGTACTTCTTAAGCAGCTTCTTCTGTGTCTTCAGATATTCCTTCTCCTGGTCGTTCCTGGGTTCGATCTCTTCCTCGGGGATGGGATACTGGCGTCTGGCGATGAGATGATGCTCATCTGCCCTCTGCCTGATCTCAGCCAGGAAGTCCTCCCTCTCCTGCATGTTTTCCGGAATATAGTCAAATGGGAAGATATCCAGGCAGAGTCCCTTGTGGAAATCCCTCTCTTCATTGTACTCCGTTATATATTCCGTATCGTCCATACGGAGCTTGGAGAACAGATAAGGGATATTGGGGTCTGTGTCTCTGGTCTGCAGGAAATATTTTTCTTTCAGATATGGTCCTGCCTCATGGATGAACCGCTCGTAATCCGCGCGGAGCATAGCCACATCCACGTCGTCATCCCAGGGGATAAATCCTCCGTGGCGCATATATCCGAGCATGGTCCCGCCACAGACAAAGTAACCCAGTCCCATCTCGGTGCAGACGCGGTCGAACTCCTGGAGGAGCAGGATATCCGCTTTCTGGATGGCATGGACCTGACGGTCCAGCTCATCATCGATGGTGGGCTGCCATACGGTAGTTACTCTCGGACAGCTGAGAAGGCCGTCCCGGAATTCCACCTTCTTGAGGGGGAACAGGTCACCCTCCATGATGGGCTTGCTCTTTCCGAGAGACATCCTCATATATCTGTGGGTTCTGGAATCATCATTGAAGCTCTGTGCCCTCCTGTCGATCCTGACGGCCTCTTCCGCCAGGGAGACTCCCACGATCTCATCGGAGGTGGGCATCATCTTCTGAGCATTTTCCTCATCGGAGAAATACAGCAGGTCTCTGTAATGATAATATTTCAGCATGGCACGATATCTGCGGTTTCGCTCGTCCATATCGTCGAGGAAGCCCCTGAAGAGAAGGAAATCCTCCGGAACCTTGTCAAAGGGGATGAATCGTACCCGTTCAGCGGAGAACTTCTTCCCCTTCATGGTAATGTATTTTTCAGGAACAGGGTATTTTCCTTCACCGTCAAGAGACTCGTGCAGCTCCACCCCGTAATCGGAGGCGTGCTCCCTCATGATCCTGACAAATTTCTCATAATCATCTCTGAGCAGGGCCAGATCCCAGTTCTTCTGCTGAACGGCAGGTACCGCGTCATGGTAGATCACCGCTCCCCTTAAAAGATCGGCAATGGCAAAATACTGCAGATCGTGTTCCTCTGTTATTCTGTTGATGACCTTGATGATCTCAAATCGTTTTCCCGTAAAATAATCATGATAATTGGGGTCCAGATTGTCATGCCAGAAATACCTGTTGCCGGGGAGATAGATCTCCTCTCCGAAGAAATCTCCCTTGGAGGCGGGGAGCATCTCATTCCTCGGGCAGATCAGAAGGACATTTTTATGCACAGTGAAGATCTGGGCGGAGTCCGGCTCCGATTCATTGTACCTTATCCTGTCTTTTCTGAACGCGTCAAAATACTCCCTGGTATTGAGTTTCGTATCCGGCCCGGGATAGACCGTCCCTTTTTCGTATTCGATCAGTTCATTCTGAAGTATGGCCTTGGCCTGAATCTCCCGGATGTAATCCAGCTTGCTGTCATAGTGGTCGGGCAGGGAATCAAAGGGGTAGAGATATACCAGGAATTCCCTCTCCGCCGGGAACATCTTCCGATCTTTCTTAAGATAGACCGATTTCATGCTGTCATAGATAAAGGGATGTTCATTTACCCCTTCTTTGAGACCGATCTCAGGACATGATCCCTCCCTGATGAGGGTCAGGAGCCGTTCATAGTCATCCCGCATCATGCCGATATCCCATCTGACCCTCCTGGGACCGTCAGGGAAGGCATCCTCCTTGACCGCGGCGATGGCCAGCTTTCTCATGGCAAAATAAGTCAGGCCTTCCGATTCGCAGATACGGTTGATCGCTTTCAGTACCTCAAGCCTGCCTTCAAATGCTTTCTGCTCCTCATCCTCCGGGGTTGCTCCCCTGAAGAAATCCGTGTTGTGGGGAACCATCATCTCCGTATCGAGGAAAGGCCTCCAGGTGCAGGGAAAAGCGTCTGCATAGAGCCATTCCGGATGAAGCATGAACTGGATATACCCGATATAATCCGTCGAAGCATCATTGTATTTTGTGAGGAAGGAGATGTATTTCTTCTTCCTGGACGGGAATGAGTGCAGCATGCGCCGCACCTTCCAGTGGTAAAGCTTCCGGGCAAAGACTCCTTTGCTGCGCATCTTGCTTTCCCCGGCTTTCATGTCTTTGTATAATCTGGTGAAGGACCGGTAATCCTGACTGGCTGTCTCCACACTCTGACGAAAATCCGTCCTCTCCTGCTCATCCTCCGGAAGATGGTCCAAAGGATGGATGATCATCTTAAGAGTAAGAAAATCCACATCATTGTCCCTGGAGTAGTTTTTCTCCATGACAAGGGAAGCGAAAACACCCCTCAGGGTATCCTCGGGAGTGAACATATCAATGACGGTGATCTTCCTCTCTTCCGACAGGGCGGCAGCCTGTTTCATGAACTCCGCAAAATCATCCCGCATCATACCGATATGGTATGTGTAGGTTTCCGGGAAGGGGTCCTCACCGGTCAGCCCATAGGTGAGAAGCTTGCCCATGGCGAAATACTGCAGGCCCTTGTCCCGGCAGATCTCATTGATAAATCCCAGGAACTCGGAGAGGGATTCCCTCTTTCTGTCCATCTTTCTTCGGATGGACTCCTCGATCACCTTGACTGCTTCTTCGTTTGAATTCTCTATGACTGTGATATTCTGTGCATTATTTTCCATAATCTAAAATCCTGAATCTTCCAAATTTTTATATTTATTGTCCGGCCTGTTCCTTGTAAAAAACAGACTAAACTATCCTAAATATACAGCCTACCTCTCTTTATTGTCAATACTTGATGCCTGTTTAGGCTTCATCCGCCGGAACATTTTCACGATCAAAGAGACCAGGTATGCCCCCGGTACGCTGATGGCCAGAACCGCCATCCATCTCCCCACATTCCCCGGCTCATAAGGGAACAGATATCCCTGCTGATACAGGTTTTTCATGATCAGATGAACAAAATACAATTCAAGAGAGATGTGCCCGAAAAAGCGGAGGACCGCCCGGATATATCTCCCGGTATAGGGCACAAGAAGGGCAAAGAAAAAGGTGAGGGGGATTCCTCCCAGAATGTAAGAGTACCGTGAGCCGATCCCCTCGAACCAGTCCGCATTCAGTCCGTAAAAGCAAACAGCCACGGATACAGCCATAAGAAACCAGGACCAGGCAGGGAGTTCCTTCTTCTCATAGGTCAGCTTTCCCGCACCGCAGCCCAGGATAAAAATGGGGATCCTGGTGATATTGATCTCCATGTGATCAAACAGTTCCGGCGCCTCATTCTTGATCATGAAAGTGATGACCGCCATAAAAAGAGTCAGGAACAGGGTCCTTCTGATACTTCCCTTCTCCTTCTCATAAATAACTCCGTAATAATAGGGGTAAAAGAGATAGCAGGCCACGATCAGCGAGGCAAACCAATTGGTATCCGACGGGCTGATCCATGTCCTTAAGGTGATCAGGGACAGGAACATGCTGTAAAGAGTCATGTATCCCTTTCTGTACTGCAGGATAAAGAAGGGGAGATAGGATACCAGCAGCGGAGGGAATATGCGTCGGAATCTTCTCCGGATAAAGGGGATGATTTCCTGATTCTTACTGAAGGAAAAATAGAGGCATATACCGGACAGGAAGAGGAAAACTTCCACGCCCATATTGCCGTAACCCAGAAACTTTCCCAGATATTTGAGAACAGGCCTGTCCACAAAATAGTAAACCTCACACAGGTATCCGTGGAAAAGCATGATCCAAAGAATGGAGATCCCGTATATTTCATCCCTGTACCTGCTCAGGATATCCCAGCTGAGTGCCGGGCGCTTCTTCCCCTGAACTGTCGTATTCGTCTGCATTTTGCTTCCTCCGAGATCTTCCGGGTCATTCCGGTGTCGTCACTCTGCCACCGGCGTGAGGTAATGGAGTTTCACCCAGCCGGTATATCCTTCATATTCCACCAGCCCCCAGCCTTGATCAAACCGGAGGACGGTCAGCTTTTTATTTTCGGGGATCTTGCACAGGACCGCCACGTCTTCGGAAGGTTCCTCCCGAAGGTTGATCATCTGCGCCCTGCTCAGCGTCTCAACTTTCCAGCGGGGTGTTCCGTAACTTCCCATATGATACATATTGACCCAGCAGGTTTTTCCTTCATGCCGGACCTTCGCCCACCCTTTCTCCAGGGTTTCCACCGTGAATTCCGTGCCGTAGACCAGTCCTTCCGCCACCACTCCGGCATCCGGGGAAGGTTCTTCGTAGGCGGCGATCCCCCACTCGGTGAGGGAATTCATATAAACCAGGCTTCCCGGTCTGATGAAGACCTTTTCTTTGCTGATAAAATGAAGCTGTTTGGCGGGAAGCCAGGCAGTGATCCCACAGTAATCTATCTTGGCCCAGTCCTCTCCTCCCACGGAGACATTGTCAAGGAGTTCAAGGCATTTTCCTTCAGGAATAAATGCGATCTGGGCGGTTTTGCCTGCTTCTGCATAGACCGGCACCCCATCCAGGGAATTGCTCTTCAAAGTGCACCAGGTCCCCTTCTGCAGTTTTTCGGTCTCCACGATCTCAGCAGCATCGGAGATAAAGGAAGTCTTCTCTCTAAGGTAACGGTAGGGGCAGACAAAGGATGCTCCGAGAGCCAGAATGACCACCAGTCCGTAGATGATCTGCAGATACAGGGGAAGAGGTTTTTTCTCTTCGCCCTTCTTCCCGGTATCCCGGCCGGAATTTCTCCGGCCATCCCCCCGGGTCCCTCTTCTTCTCTGACGGTTTCCGGCCCCTTCTGCATATTTCCATTCAGACCTGGCTCCGGAAGGGCTCTCCGCCTTTTTATCCGGGAGGGCCTTCTTGGCCGGGGTACTTTCCTCGGCAGGCAAAACCCGGTAATCCGCATCTTTTGTTTCAACCCCGTATTCGTCCGTGAAAGAACTTCGTTCCTGCCACTGGCCGCTGCCGGGATCATAATCAAGCTCGCCGATCTCGATGTGGATGGTCTCCCCGTCGTCTGCATCAATGACATCCCCGGGGATTCCCAGACTTTCCGTATTTATTTTTCTGTTTTTTAAGATCGTATCGTCGATCTTAAAGGAATCATTCTTCGCCATCGCGGTTTACTCCGGTCACTTTATAAATCTCAAAGAAACTGTTTTCTCTGCTGCAGAATTCATCCACGATCCGGTAGTCCACCAGATCATCTCTAAGCCCCATCATGGCGCCGATCCTTTTGCTTCCCCTGGTGATGATATAGACATTATCTTTAAGCAGGAAAGCTGAGCTCAGGCTGTCTGTCCCGGCATCTTTCAGTTTCTGCGTATACAGCGGGGTGTAGGCTGTCCAGCTTCCGCTCATGAACCAGTTCATCTGACGGGTGTCGTCCGTGGGAAGGGACATCTTATTGAAGCTGTTGGTATCAAGGATATAATAATTGTCCGGATGGTCCCCGCAGTATTTAAGGATCTCCCCTTTTTCCGCCCCATAGATCTGGAGGTATTCCTGATTGCCCTTCACATTTTCCAGGACAGTACTGCAGTAGGGTCCGGCCCATTGGAACAATAGGGCCAGCAGGATGATCTGAAGGATCCCGTGCATACGGCACATCCAGACTTCCCGGTAGCTTTGCAGGAAATGGCAGACCATAACAAGGGCGGCTGTCAGGCTCATCAGCAGGATACATTCCTCCACCCTCTGGGGGAAGCGGCCGTTGATGGCCAGATAGATCCATTCGGCGGCGGCCAGAAGGGCATAGACCGCGGTCTGCAGGATGTACAGAAGATGCTGGCCGATCTCTGTCCTGAACCGGAGGACCAGGGTCACCGGGATGAGGGGAACCAGCACCAGACAGAAATAGAAGGCGAAAAACCGCAGTTTATCAGGTGCCTGCCGGCTGTTTACGGCATTGTCCCAGGCTTCGTCTTTGGACGCAAGGATCTTTTCTTTCCAGCTCTTCTTCACTTCCTTGCTTTTTACGTGGTCATAGGTCTTCATCACCCAGTCTGTCGTGAAATCATCGGACAGGCAGTAGGTGTAGAGGGCCATGGCATCCCTCTCTTCCTGCGTCAGGCCGAGGGAGGTATAGAAATCTTTATTCTTCTCATATTCCGGGAAGCCCGCAAAATCCTGCAGATATGCCCGGGCATGGTTATAGGTACGGTACTCCTTCCACTCCGTGGAAGAGTAGGCCAGATCATTGGCATAGAAAAGTCCTGCACAGACCAGGGCGATCACGCAGGTCGTGATCCATGGTTTCAGCGTGCGGAAATAGTCCAGATTGAACTTCAGGACCAGTTCCACCGCCAGGAAGGGCAGGATCATGTAGAAACTCTGGGCCCGCATGCAGTAGGAAGCGGTCATCAGGACACCCAGCACCGCAAGATTCCAGGGCCGCCAGGCCTCCTCCCGGCTCTCAAGGGCAAGGTACATGAGTGCCATACATCCGAAAAAGGCGGATGCCGTGGTGAAAGTCAGCCTGGAAAAACAGGGCAGCCAGACCACGGTAAAGCCCAGTCCGAAGGCAAAGCAGATCAGAAAGCGGTTGCATCTGAAATGATTCAGCAGACGGTACAGGACCATGGTCATTCCGAATCCGTACAGGCAGACGATGGCTCCGACGTACCAGTTTACATCACTTAAATGGATCTTCCAGAAATCGATCCGGGGGTTTTTCCGGTAGAGAAGGCTGATGATATAAGAGAGGGGGTACCTCACAAAAATACTGTGTGCCTCCGGACTCCCGGTAAAGGATCCGTCAAGGATCTGGACGATCACCGCGTCATCATTTACCTCGTAGCTGAAGGGGATGGTGGTGCATATCCGGTAGAGGAGCGGCAGCACTGTCCCCAGGGCCAGAAGCAGGTTGAGGACCTGGTTCAGAAAACGGAACCACAGCTTCTCTCTGATCTCTTCTTTTTTCTTCTGATATTTCTCCAGTCTCTCTTTCATCTCATCCAATCCTGTTCACGATTATTGTCTGATGCGGGTTGAGGAATCCGGGTGTCCCAGTATGCCGGACAGATGGCAGACAGGAAGTCCCACCACGTTGAAATAATCTCCTTCGATACCGGAGATGAAGATGGCGGCTTTTCCCTGGATCCCGTAGGCTCCGGCCTTATCCATGGGCTCTCCGGTCCGGATGTAGCTCACAATCTCCTCCTCGGAGATCTCCCTCATCCTGACCCTGGTACATTCGTGGAACTGTCTTCTTCCGGTGACTGCCCCGTCCTTCATGGTGAGGATGCTGACCCCGGTATATACCTCATGGCTTCTCCCGGATAATGCCCGGAGCATCCGGGCTGCATCTTTCTCATCTTCGGGCTTGCCCAGTACTCTTCCCTCCAGGACCACGATGGTATCTGCCCCGATGATCCTGCAGTTCCCCTTGTCCCCCTGATGGAGGGCAGCAACTGCCGTCGCTTTCCTCAGGGACAATTCCTCAACCATCCTGCCCGGATCCTCCTCGGCCACATTTTCGTCGGCATCACTGACCTCCACGGTAAATGTGTATCCGGCCAGTTCCATCAGCTCTCTTCTGCGGGGCGATCCCGAGGCCAGTATGATTGTTTCCTTCCGATCCATCTTCATTACACTCCATAATCTTATTCTTCTGTTGATCAGGCATGCCCCGGCGTTCTATAAGGAATCGCAGAAGCGCATAAATGCCCGTTGTCCTTCTTCCGTTCTCTTATAGACCCCGGCGCATTCCAGAACCTTGACGAAAACCTTGCTGATCTCGTCCCGGATGATATCCCGGATGTTTTCCGGGGTGACGGTATATTCCCCGATCCATTCCGCCACCCAGTCAGCATGCTTTTCCGTGCGCTCATCAGCCCGCAGGTCTTTTCCCTCAAGGATCGATTCCGCGAGGACGGCCATCTCCTGCTTCAGTCTGGCAGGAAGAACAGCCAGACCCATAACCTCGATCAGGCCGATGTTCTCTTTTTTGATATGGTGAAGGTCCGCGGAGGGGTGGTATACTCCCCAGGGGCTTTCCTCCGTGGTAATGTTGTTGCGCAGAACCAGGTCAAGTTCAAATAAGCCGTCCCTCATCCGGGCAATGGGCGTGATGGTATTGTGGGGGACTCCGTCGGTAAAACTGAAGATAAAGGCATCTTTATCGGTGTAGTCCCTCCAGGCGGCAAGGATATGATCCGCCGCATCCACGACCCTGCCGATCTCCTCCCCCTGCAGGCGGATGACGGACATGGGCCATTTCACGATCCCCACCGTCAGTTCTTCATACCCTGCCAGGGAAAAGGTCTGTTCATAGGGGGCTTTGGCCATGGCAAAGACATAGCCTCCCCCCTGGAAGTGATCATGGCTCAGGATCGAGCCGCCGACGATGGGCAGATCCGCGTTAGATCCGGCCGTATAATGGGGAAACAGCTTCACAAACTCCAGAAGCTTCCGGAAGACTGCCCGGTCGATCTTCATGGGGATATGTTTTTTATTCAGGATAATACAATGTTCGTTATAGTAGACATAGGGGGAATACTGGAGAAAATACTCCTCCCCCGCCAGGGTGATGGGGATGATCCGGTGGTTCTGTCTGGCCGGATGGGAGAAATGCCCCGCATACCCTTCATTCTCCACACAGAGGAGGCAGCTGGGATACCCGGATTTCTTCGCCTGTCCTGCCTTCGCGATATCCCTGGGATCCTTCTCCGGTTTGGAGAGGTTGATGGTAATGTCGATGGGACCGTATTCCGTCTCCGTGGTCCATTTCTCGTCTTTGGCGATACGGTCCACACGGATATAATTGGTCTTGCGGCTGAAATCATAGTAGAAATCCGTGGCAAGTCTGGGATCCTGCCCGTAGAGGGCGCTGAATTTCTCTCTCACCACAGAAGGCGGAGGCGTCAGGGCCCCCATGATCTTTGTGTCGAAGAGGTCCTTCATGGTCACGGTATCCTCCGCGAAAAAGCCCTCCTTATGCGCATAGTCGAGCAGGTCCTCCAGGATCTCCGCCAGGGGCCTTTCCCCCTCCGCCGGAGTTTCCCTGTATTCCAGGAGCCCGAAGAGCTCAAGAAGCCGGTTGGTGGCATAAACCTTGTCCCCGGTTTCCACCAGACCTGCTTTTATCCCGTAATTCACCAGTTCGGTGATCAGTTTATCTATCATGTCAGCCTCCTATTCCATCACTTTCATTCCGCCGTATCTGCGGATCTTCAGTACCTGGCACGCGCCTTCTCCGAAGACCCGGTCCATCACTTCCAGGTACTTCGGTACATTCTCATTCTTCACAAAGGCCTGGATGGTTCCGGCAAACCCGCCCCCGTGGACGCGGGAGACACCGGCCCCTCCTTCCAGGGCGGCCTCACTCATGGCCAGGGCCAGGGAAACATTCTGATGGCTGACATCATTGTTGGTGTAGACATTCTGGAGGAACTTAAAGGAAGAATCTCCCGAAGCCTTCACCGTAGCCAGAAAGGCATTGATATCCTCCGATTTCAGGGCTTCCACTTCCTTCCGGACCCGTTCGTTTTCCCGGATGAAATGGAGGGTCCTGAGGACTGCCCTGTCACCGCATTTTTCGCGGATCGCCGTCATATTTTCCAGGATATCTTCAATGCTCACCCCAAGCAGGACCTCCCTGCCGAAGAAGGCGGCAACAGCCTTCATCTCCGTGGGGATGGCCGCATAATCTGCCGTGAGGTCTGCGTGGGATCCTTTGGTATCCGTGATACACAGGCTGTACCCGTGTCTGTTCATGTCAAAATCCACCTTCTCCACCACCGGTGAGGAAGGGTCTGCAAAATCCACATGCACCAGGCTGCCTACGGAGCAGGCCATCTGGTCCATAAGTCCGCAGGGCTTGCCGAAGTAAACATTCTCCGCATACTGGCCAATGATGGCATTGGTGACGGCATCCAGTTTTCCGTCGTTGTAAAGGTAGGAGATGATAGTCCCGATAATGGTCTCGAAAGCTGCCGAGGAAGACAGGCCCGCTCCGATGAGGACATCACTGGTAATGTATGCCTGGAAGCCGCCTGTCCGGTATCCTCTGTCCGCAGCCCCGGCGATCACACCTTTGATCAGGGCGGTGGTGGACTCTTTCTCCTCCTCCTTTAAGGACACGTCCCCAAGGTCGATCACGATCTCATCGTAATTATCGGATACCACCCGCACAACCGGCTCATCCAGCTTCTTTACCACCGCGATGGCATCCAGGTTGATGGAGGCTGCAAGGATCTCCCCGTGCTGATGGTCCGTATGGTTCCCTCCGACCTCGCTCCTGCCGGGGGCACTGTATATGGCGACCTTATCCGGTCCGTACAGGCTCTCATAACGCTCAAGAGCACGGATATAACGGTCCGTCTGATAGGCGATCCTGCCCTCATCCACATAGATATCCAGAAGCAGGTCCCGGTAAACCTCCTTTTTCAGGTTCTCTTTCAACACTTTTGTTTCGATCACTTAAGTTTCCTCCGATCCTTTTCTATGGGGAAAGTCCCCCTGTTGACAGGGGCCCGCCATAATGGATATTGCCATTACAGCGGGCCTCGCTGATTTAAGACTCATTTATTTTTTTCATCATAGCAGTAAGCTGCTGCTTTACATCCGTACTCCCAGTAGGTGGAATCGCCGTCATATTCCTTGATCTTGACCTTGCCGGCAGTCTGGGAAGCATTGAGCACACGCCCGTTCCCCAGATAGATGCCGCAATGGTTTTCATCCTCACCGGAAAGGTGATAGAGGATATCCCCGTAGGAAGCGTCATAGATGGTATCGATCTTATACAGATAATCCGCCATGTTTTCTGTCTGGGTGTAGGTGGTCTCCCCGATATTCAGGCCGCAGGCCTCGATAAAGGCATCCCTCATCAGGGAGGAGCAGTCAAAATATCCCTCGGAATTCCGTTTCTCCTGACTGTACTTGGCGTCAAGATTATCTTCGCAGAACTCCACCGCCTTATCCTTCCATTTCAGGATCTGGTCCGTCCTGGAGACCATACTGCCGATATAGGAGGTATAGACATAGCCCCAGGTACCGCCGCCAGTCTGCACTTTGGTCCAGTCCCCCTTGCTTTTGTATACCTTTACCTTATCCCCTTTATCGAGCTGGCCGATCACCTGCCCTTTCGGTTTTTTCCGGATATTGACATCCGAGGCGTTGATCTTCGCTGTCCCCCGCGGAATAGCCTGGGTGGAGGACTTCTTTTTTGCGGATTTCTTCTTCGATGATTTCTTCTTTCCGGATGACTTGGCGGATGATTTCTTTCCCTTTTTCTTCGCCTCACGGGCGATCTTTTTCGCGGCTTTCCTGGCCTTCTCCGCCGAGGAGGTCAGATAGTCCAGGCAAATGTATCCTTCCTTACCGTCATATTCGGCATCAGCCCAGTCACCGTCCTTGTCGTAAACCTCCACTTCCGTATCCGGACCCAGGGTATCGATGATGTCATACGACTTCCCGGGACCGGTCCGCATCCTCACCGTATCGATGGTATACATGGTTTTGGCTTTTACCGGAAATGCGAAGAGCAGCCCAAGGAGGACCGTCAGCACGGCCATCGTCCTTCTCATGATGATTATACCTTTTCGCTTGTTATCCATGATATCACTCTCCATCCGGAATGCATCTTTTTCCGTTACCATTATACCACGAACCGGCCATATGTTGCCATTTCTAATTCTGTACTTTTGCCTTGACGGTCACCTTGACATCCTTGGATGCCTTGTTTCCGCTCTTGTCTTTGGCGGAATAAGTCACAACGTAGGTTCCAGGCTTCTTCAGGTCCACCTTGGAGGAATCCACGTTAACCTTCACTTCACCGTCACCCTTGTCTTTTGCCTTGGCTCCCTTCGCGTAGTCCGGCGCGGGATCGCCCACACTCAAGGTAAATGAATCGGGGACGGTAAGGACCGGCGGGGTCGTGTCGCTGATGATCACATCGACGGTCTTCTCTGCCTTGTTTCCGGCTTTATCTTTCACGGAATAGGCGACCATATATTTTCCGGGAGTCCCGAATTTCACTGCCTTGGCTTTCACTTCCACATCCTTGGTCAGGTCGCCGTCAATCTCGTCTTTGGCCGTCACTTTCTTCATCCAGTCATAGTCTTTATCTTTATCGGTCAGGGAGATGGATTCAGGCAGGCCGCTGAATTCCGGTTTCGTCTTGTCCACCGCCTTGACTTCCACCTTCACCTTGGTCTTGTTGTCGGATTCGTCCGATGCCGTGATGGTGGCCTCATAAGTCCCGGGCTTATGGAAGGTGGCGACACCCTTCTTCAACGTGAAGGAATCCTCCTTCAGTTTACCCTTGGGTTTGATCTCCGATATCTTTAAAGTTACCTTGGAGATCTCATCTTCCGCGTCCACATAAAGGGTATTTTCCGTCTGGTCCGCGTCCTTTTTCTGGACGGCTTTGATCTCCTTTCCGTATGCCACCTCATAGGAAGCTTCGGTGGGCTGGAATACCGGCGGTGTCTTGTCCAGGACATTTACCCGGAAGCTTCTGACATCGGAATTACCGTCCGGATCCTCCGCCTTGAGTTCCATC